>JAIORT010000800.1 GCA_021107975.1 Bacteroidales bacterium
TTGATCCTAAGTTGCATACTGAAACTACTTATATTCCTCCAATGCTTATTCAACCCTTTGTGGAAAACTCAATAAAACACGGATTAAGGAATATAAAGGAGCAAGGGCATTTGCAGCTTAACTTCAAATCAAATCATGAAGTAATTTTTTGTTCGATAAATGATAACGGTATTGGCAGGGACCAGGCGCAAAAATTAAACAAGGATATAAAAGGCAAACACAAATCCCTCGGTATGCATCTTACTAAAGAGCGCCTTGAGGCTTTAAACAGCGAAAGTAAATCGGACATTAAGGTAGAAATAATTGATTTGAAAAATGAAAAGGGAGAACCGGCAGGAACTGAAGTACAAATAACTTTGCCCTTTGAAATTGAATAAAGTGAAAATGGGGAATAGATGAATAAGGGGAATGGATGAATATAACAATTAACAAATTTGTATCTTTGGTAAAATTTTAATATTGTGATCAGAGCAATCATTATTGACGACGAGGAAGAAAGCCGGAATACGATTTTTAATATTCTATCTGACTTTTGCAAAGACATAATTGTTATTGCACAGGCTGATAATGTGCAAAATGGAATTTTAAAGATACAAAAAGAAAAACCCGATGTGATTTTCCTTGACATCCACATGCCGGATGGAACCGGATTTGACCTTCTTGAAAAAATAACCGCTATTGATTTCCAGGTGATTTTTATCACAGCTTATGACCAGTACGCTCTTAAAGCTATCAAATTCAGTGCTCTCGATTATATTCTTAAACCTGTTGATCCGCAGCAATTGATTGAGGCTGTAAAAAAAATCAAAAAGTCAGAGACTGATTTTGGAAGGATTTCTAATCAAATTAACACGTTGCTTGGAAACAGAAA
This sequence comes from Bacteroidales bacterium, assembly GCA_021107975.1. Classification (GTDB taxonomy): domain Bacteria; phylum Bacteroidota; class Bacteroidia; order Bacteroidales; family JAADJA01; genus JAADJA01. Next base: position 872 of record JAIORT010000800.1, read on the forward strand.
CGGTTTTCACAGGATTACGTTACCAACTTTAAAAGGATTCCGGTTTATTAACCTGAAAGATATTATCCGCTGCGAAGCTGACAGTAATTATACAAATTTCTTCTTGAATTCCGGTGAAAAAATCTTGGTAACAAAAACCCTCAAAGAATATGATGAATCTTTATCATCACTGCATTTTGTCAGGGTACATCAATCTCACCTTATAAATACCAGGTTTGTCGAGCAATATCTTAAAGGCGAAGGCGGCACTATTGTAATGGCAGATGGCTCCGAAGTTGAGGTTTCCAGAAGAAGAAAAGATGAGTTTTTGAACAGGATGGAGGAAAATTAATTATATTAACAGAAACAGAAGGTTTTACAATTACAAATTGTACATGTCTGTTTTGCATTTCAGTTACAAACTGAAATGTGCA
>JAIORT010000162.1 GCA_021107975.1 Bacteroidales bacterium
CACAGATTAGCATGGATTTTTATTTTTCTAAAATATTATTCAAATAAATAAAGGGAGAAAATAAAATGACAACAAAAGCCGATTTAAGTATAGATTTTTGCGGGATTAAATTCGAAAACCCTTTTTGCCTCTCTTCATCACCGGTGGGTAATCATGCTGAAATGTGCTCAAGGGCTTATGACGCAGGTTGGAGCGGTATTGTTTATAAAACCTTAGGACTGGAAAAAAGTTTTAAAATTGTAATGCCTTCCCCGCGACTGAGTATTTTTAATTATGGCGATAAAAGATTTGTCGGACTTCAAAATGCTGAACAAATAACCGACAGACCAATTAAAGATAATATAGCAGATATTGCTTTACTTAAAAAGAATTATCCAAATAAAGTTCTTATTTCAAGCATCATGGGGTATAGTGATGATGACTGGGCTGAATTGGCAAAGATGTCGGAAGACGCAGGTGCTGATATGCTAGAGCTTAATTTTTCCTGCCCGCAAATGGCAAGGAAGGATGCCGGGCACAGGATAGGGCAGGATTTTGAATCGGTTTCACATTTTACGGAAGTTGTGAAAAAAGCATGTGGCTTGCCGGTCATGGCTAAGATGACTCCCAATATAACGGATATGATTCCGGTAGCGCTTGCAGCAAAACAAGGTGGCGCAGATGCTATTTCTGCTATTAATACTATAAAAGCCATTACCGATATTGATATTGAGAACTTTACTCCGCTCCCGAATATTCATGGTTTTTCAGCAGCTACAGGCTTTTCAGGTCCATCTGCAAAACCGGTTGCAATGAGATTCGTTTCAGATTTGTACAATTCGAAAGAGTTGGGTTTACCAATATCAGCTATCGGGGGTATAGAAACGTGGAGAGATGCTTTGCATTTTTTACTGCTTGGAGGAACTAACTTACAGGTTACTACCGGTATATTAAGATATGGATATCGGATTGTTGAGGATATGATTGAGGGTTTGAGCGATTTTATGATAGATAGAAATATTAAATCATTAGACGAAATAATCGGGAAAGCCGCTAAGAAAATTATTGACCCTTCGGAATTTACTACCCGGTATCAGGTTGTCTCGGTTATTGATGAAGAAAAATGTATTGGCTGCGGTCAATGTTATATATCGTGTCATGATGGTGCTAACCAGGCAATAAAATTTGATTCTGAAAAAAGGAAAGCAAGTGTTGATGAGGAAAGGTGTGTTGGATGTTTATTATGTAAGCATGTTTGCCCGGTTTGGGATTGTATTTCTTATAAAGAAGTTGATACGAAA
>JAIORT010000638.1 GCA_021107975.1 Bacteroidales bacterium
ATGTATTTCATTGCATATCAAGTACATCTATAATATACTTAACAACAATTTCAAACAAATGCTTTCACAAACATTCGGAGGAATTTAAATATGAGACATATAATTCGCTTGATAATTATATTTGTGTTTTTTCTGATAAGCCTGCCGGTTACTTCTTTTGCCGCATTTACGTCCTATCCGCCGGCCTGGATAAATGACCACCAGAACGGATCACTAAAGCAGGCTGGTCTTTACCATGGAGTCAGCTTTGTAGACTTTAAGGGCGGCACTCCCGGGTATGATGATATACGGCTGGCAAAAGACCGCGCCCTGGACGAGCTTTGCTGCCAGCTTTCGGTTTCCGTTAAATCGCAGTTTAAAGAGAGCATTTCCCAGCAAGGTAACTTTGATGAACAGCACGTGGCTTCATCCCTTTTCGTAAGTACCAGAAAGACACTGTCCGGGATAAAAGAAAAAGGCAAATGGACAGATAGTAAAAAACAGCGTTACTGGGTGCTGGTTGTCATCGACAGAAAGAATGCAGACAGGCAGGTTAAACAGCAAAAGTTCATAAATGAAGTGGTTGACCGGCTGGAAAACAGGCAGGATGAGATTCTAAAAGGGACAAAAGAGATAGCCAATATTTTAAACAGGAATATGAAAGCTTTCGACGACAGGATGGTCCAGCTCCAAACTCTTTTGAAAGCGATTGAAAAAAAGACAGATGCTTCCGGGGAGAGTACCAGAAAGGAATATGCAGATATTCGCAGCCAGATCGAACAGCTTGAAAGAACAAAAAAACAACATCTAAACAAAATAGAAAGTACCCAGCAACAGCAAAGCCAAAAGATAGATGAGCTTATAAAACAGAACAAAGAATTTAAATATCTATTAAGCCGGATAGCAGGAAGTATAAAAAACGATTATTTTTTAGCACTGACTGATGATGATGTAAAGCATAGTGACAAAAGCCGCAGTTTTAAGGTAAGAATCGAATCTGAAAAAGGACAGGGGGCTGACTATTATAATGGCGAAAAGATAAAATTCAAAATAAAGGCCTCACGGGACTGCTATATCAAGGTAATATACCTGTCGTGTGCCGGCAAAGGCCGCAAGACACAAACAATAAACACCCTCCTTTTCCCGAACGTTCACGACCAGAATAACAGGCTAAAATCAGGACAGGTAAAAATTATAGGCAAACTGGGAGAGTTGGAGGTCCAACAACCCTTCGGCAAAGATGTCATTACCGTCATAGCATCGGAAAAGCAGTTCACGGACATAAAAGAAACTTT
>JAIORT010000333.1 GCA_021107975.1 Bacteroidales bacterium
AGGTCGTCCCGATGGGACTTATTTTGTTTCTTTATTCAGCACCGGACTTCCCTGCCCGTCCGGTCAGGGGGCGTCCGGTGTTACAAACAGTTCGTGCCTACGGCACTTATTCTATTTCTTTGTCCAGCACCGAACTTCCCTGCTCGTCTGGTCAGCCAGGCGTGCGGTGTTATAAATAGTTTATACTTATAGCATTTATTTTGCTTCTTTGTTCGGCACACGACTTAACTGCCCATCCGGTCAGGCGGGCGTCCGGTATTATAAATAGATTATTCCATACGGCACTTTTCATTATCATATAACTAAAAAAATATATTCCAATACTAATTATTTGTAATCCTTTAATTATAACTTTACTTTATTTAAAATATTCCTGTAGGGAATACCTGTTTGTAACCCGGTACGGTAGTGCCGGACGCCGGATAAAACAAACTAATAATCCCGCAGGGATGACCTATCTTAATCATAAAACTCAAACAGATATCTCTCATCATACTCAACTTCAAACTTTTCAAGAAAATCTAAATATTCTTCCCGAAATGTTCTTTTCTTATGATGCTCTTGCTGATTTAAAATATACTTAATCACATTATCTATTTGTGATCGTGAATAAGAAAATGCTCCATATCCTTCCTGCCAATGAAACTCTACACCTGTCCATTTTTTGTCATTAATAAAACCTGAAGAAATGGCTTTTACTTCCTGTATAAGCTTTGAAACAGCATAAGTAGGATGTAAACCGACTAACATGTGTAGGTGATCAGGAACACTGTTTATCTGCAACATTTTACATTTCCTGTTTTGAACTATCCCTGTGATATATTTGTGTAATTCATCATTATTCTCAGGAAGCAAGAAATTTTTTCTTCCTTTTGCCGCAAAAATGTAATGGATGTAAATCTGGGTATAAGAGTTTGCCATTGTTAATTATATTTTTAGGTCGTCCCGATGGGACTTATTTTGTTTCTTTATTCAGCACCGGACTTCCCTGCCCGTCCGGTCAGGGGGCGTCCGGTGTTACAAACAGTTCGTGCCTACGGCACTTATTCTATTTCTTTGTCCAGCGCCGGACTTCCTTGCCCGTCCGGTCAGGGTTGCATCCGGTGTTATAAATAGTCCGTGCCTAACGGCACTTTTTACTTATAAAATATCTTAATCCTATTTTAGTTAAAGAACATCTGGTTAAATCATATTTTTTCTTCTATAAAATCATTCCCGTAGGGAATACCTGTTTGTAACCCGGTACGGTAGTGCCGGACGCCGGATAAAACA
>JAIORT010000529.1 GCA_021107975.1 Bacteroidales bacterium
TATATAAGGTGCTCACGTAGTGCGCGATTTCGTTCCATGATATTGCGCGTTTTTTCTCACTAATCATTGTTAAGTTTAAGGAGAATTATCACCAATGCAGGAAATTCAAACACTGAATTTGATCTCTATACGTGACCAAGGTCTCGACGAATATTGGTTGCAAGATTATATCTGTAACAATCCATCGTGCTTGGGTATTGGTGATTTAGAGCTTGTTTCAAAAGAAAAGAAACAATCTTCAGGTGGAAGGCTTGATATTTTGATGAAAGGCTCAGACGACGAGCTTTACGAAATCGAAGTTATGTTGGGTGAAACTGATGAAACACACATAATAAGAACTATCGAGTATTGGGATATTGAGAAAAAGAAGCGTCCCAAAAGGCAGCATACGGCTGTACTGATCGCCGAAAAAATAAATAGCCGTTTTTACAATGTCGTTAATCTTTTATCCCACAGTGTTCCGCTTATTGGTATTCAGGCTAATCTTTATCGCCACGGTGACTCCGTATCAATGGTATTTACAAAAATCATTGATAGTTTTGAAGAACCAGAGATAGAGGAAGAAAATGGCTCAACTCATGGCATCGAATATTTAAAAAAGAAATACCCAGAAACAGGACAAGTTATTGAGTTGCTTGCACCTGTTGTTCTCGAATGCTGTTCGGATAATCGCATTAACTATCGTAAAAATGGTGCTACAGTCTTTATTGGCGGCACAAAGCGAATCGTAATAAATCGAAGAGGAAATAAGCAGGCTTCAATATCATACCGGGTTTCAGATGAAGATCGGACTAATATCGAAGAGTTGTTAGATAATCAGTCAATTTCGTATGACTACAAGAATAACTATATACGCATTTGGTTAAATCCAGCAGCACTTAAAAAACATATTGACACACATAAAGAAATTATCAAAAGGCTCTAACAAGGTCAGAAAAAAGGGTCTATGTTTGATGGTCACGTAAAAAGTTCCAACATTTTATTTTGACCGCAACATATAGTATCGTCGTCTCATATTACATCTATATATTGTGGCAAGAAATCGGTTTTCCGACTTTTTACGAGACCATCATGTTTAACCCTTGATGATAAACGACAAGAGTAAAATGTAGATTTGCCCTTCATGATCCCTTTCAACTATGCTGAGTTTTAAAAAGGATATTTTGTTTTGAAAAAATATCAATGATGCCAAAAGACTATGGTGTCAAAGCTTGAATCTAAATAGAAGTGGAACTGATAGGGTTAAACGGTTCGATTAGGCATGGAAAAAT
>JAIORT010000157.1 GCA_021107975.1 Bacteroidales bacterium
GTGCAAATTGGTAATCAATGTTGGATGAAAGAAAATCTGAAAACTACAACATACAGCAACAATACACCTATCCCAAATGTTACCGATGCCAGCAACTGGTCAAACCTGACAACCGGCGCTTATGTATGGTACGACAACGATATCTCCTGGAAAGACCTGTATGGCGCATTGTATAACTGGTATGCCGTTGTTGACCCAAACGGGCTTTGCCCAACAGGATGGCATGTACCAACAAATGATGAATGGACAGCGTTAACTGACTTTATTGGTGGAATAAGCTCACCACATGGAAACGAGTTAAAATCGTGCAGGCAGGTGGATTCGCCATTGGGCGGGGCATGTAACACTTCTGACCATCCCAGGTGTGAACAAAACGATGATAACTGGGGCACAGACGATTACGGATTTTCAGGCCTTCCGGGTGGCATCCGCTACCCCGATGGGACGTCGTTTGGCTTCATTTGGAGCTACAGTTACTGGTGGTCTTCTACGGAGTACTCATCGGGCAATGCCTTGTCCCGCAGTCTGAGTTGCTACGATGGCCCCGTTTTCGATTACTACTTCAATAAGCATTATGGTTTTTCCGTTCGTTGCTTGAGGGATTAGCCCCCTATGCTCTTTCGGATTTGTAATCCGAAAGTTAATAACCGGGGATTTGCAATCCTCTTTTCTTATTACATCATCTCTATCAATTTCAAAAAACTCTCTTTTTTTCTCCTTGATAAGGGAAGCATGGATTTGTCTTTCATCTTTACGGAGCCGCCTTCGGTTTTATCATAATAATCAATATACTTCAGGTTGATTAAGTGAGATTGATGTATCCTGAAAAAGCCAAGCCCATCCAGCATGGCTTCATAATCTTTAAGGTTTTTTGAAACAAGGACATTTTTCCCGTCCACCATAAAAAATTTTGTATATCCCAAATCTGATTCACACCTGATAATATCACGGGTATTGATAAGAAATATTTTTTCGGCGGTTTTTAAAACAAGCTTTTTGCTGTCGGAATTAACATTGTCAAGGTTAGCGAAAAGAGCATTAAGCTTAAGGTTGATGTTTTCCTGCTCAACAATTTGCTGTGCTTTGCTTATTGCCTCAAGAAGTTTTTTGGGGTCAGGAGGTTTCAGGATGTAATCAATAGCAGAAAACTCAAAAGCTTTGATTGCAAACTCTTCATAAGCTGTAATGAAAATTATTTTAAAATAGATGTAATCCATCGCTTTTAACAGGTCGAATCCTGTTCCGTCCGGCATATCAATATCAAGCAATAT
>JAIORT010000004.1 GCA_021107975.1 Bacteroidales bacterium
AAAAACATAAAGTCCACCGCTGGAATAGTACGTGCAGAAGCGGGTGGCTCCATTTTTGCAAAATATTATGTTTAATTTTCTATGAGCGAAATCAAAGTTATACTTCACACTGCTCAGTGGAAAGTTAAATGTCCAGATATCTCCAACAAATGAAAGTTTTTTAAAGCCCAAAAATTGTTGTGATATCCTCGTATAAGGTGATATCACAAGTTCGGCGATAGTTGGTGATCTCTCAATATATGCAATCGGCCAATTTTCCCGAAAACATGTTTAATATCGTATTATCAGAGCAAATTAACCTGATAATCAGTGGTTAGTTTAGCTCATTTTTTTGTTTGATTTTGTTTTGTAAAAATCGAAAATTGTTTTGGAAATGAGATTACTGATCTTCTAAAGGAATATTAACATGACAATTGCAATTATCAAAGCAGGAAGAACGTATGATCACATGAAAGTCCGTTATGGTGATTTCGAAGATTGGATTGTGGCTGGGATGGGATTAGAAAACAAACAAGTATGGATCATTGATGTGACAAACGGTGAGCCACTTCCTGACTTATCTTTGTTAACCGGTATTGTAATTACCGGCTCACATGACAGTGTTCTTGAAGATCTGCCTTGGAAGGCTTCGACTTCAGCATGGATAAGAGAGGCCGTTATCCGTCGAGTTCCCCTTCTTGGTATCTGCTTTGGACATCAGTTACTGGCACAGGCAATGGGTGGAGAGGTGGCCGATAATCCTAAGGGAAGCGAATTTGGAAGTGTTCGGCTAACCATTTTAATAGCAGCGGAGAAGGATCGTCTGTTTCAGGGGATTGGAGACTGTCAAGTTAATGTCAGTCATTGGCAATCGGTTTCTGTTTTACCTAAAAATGCGGTTTTATTAGCTCATAGCGAAATGGAAGCACATCAAGCCTTTTGTGTTGATGATATTGCCTGGGGAGTTCAATTCCATCCAGAATTCAACCAATATGTTACCAAAGACTATATCCTTAGTAAATTAGATTTTTTTAAATCACAGGGCATAAATATTGCCAAAATGAAAACAGCCTGCAAAAAAAGCGCTATTGGCTCTCTGATATTGAAGCGTTTTCTCGAAATAACAACACAACCAGCTATTGTCTAAATAACAGCAGGTTCACCAAATTTAAAGAACCGGCAGAAATGCAGGCAAATTGAATATAGCCGACAAATAACCATTGCGATTCCATGTATCTCCAACAAATACAAACTTTCGGAGACTCCTGAAAAGCTGTGATATCATATTGTC
>JAIORT010000209.1 GCA_021107975.1 Bacteroidales bacterium
ATTTGTTTGTCTTAAAATCAGGAGTTATCTTATAAACAATGACGTCATCTAAATAGGGTAGAAGTGAGGATACTATCCCCCTATCTTTATTCAATTCTACAAGGTGAGTATAGCAAGTAAAACTCTCAAATCTTTTGTATTTTATATTCTGAAAAAGATTTTTCAGGCAACCTATTTGAAATCAAAGAAAAATAAAGGCACCAATAAATCACTCTTTGTGTGACCTAATATCCGCGACCTTGGATGTTTTGCTTTTTCTGATTCAGTATTCTCTCAATAATCTTTTGCTCATCCGATTCAGATAAAAAATTGTTATTCTCTCGATGTTTTTCCAATGCTGCTTCAATTGCTTGTCTATCGGATTCAGAAACAGATATTTTGTTTTCATCTTGTCTTATCTCATTATTTGAGTAGTTATTTTCGTATTCGTTGTTTGTTTCTTCACGGTATGTTGTCTTTTCTGACGTTTCCAGTGGCGGCGTATCAAATGTATTTTGCCCTTCATGATTAACTGGTGGTTCGGGTGACGTGTTATTCATTGGAGGTGTAAAATTAGTTTTTTCATAAGGTCTTTCAATCTTATTGGCTGCTATAAGGTCAGATGCCTCATTCATAATATTCATCTCTTCTGTTGTCGGCATCCAAGAATAATTCTCGCCTTTTCTAAAAAGGTTAGGTGCATTTTGGTCAAAATGTATCCTTATTGCAAATTCATCAGAGTTTTTAGATTTGCACAGTTCAAGCTTTATATATATCCCATTCTCTTCACCCATGATTTTTCCACTCCAATTTAGAAAATGAATGTATTAATGTGACTTATAGCTTTTGTTTTATGCTCGCTAAACCATCTTTGGACGTTTCTCCTTATCCACCTTTCTATTTAAATTTCGCTAATAGACGTAAAAGTTACCTAAATGTTAAAATAGTAGTAATTATTCTGTAATACGGATGAAGAGCATGTTGAAGAGAAAACTAATGTCAGTTGTTGGTTGTTCTTGTTCGATATTAGGGGTTCTTGGAATTGTACTGTCGAATGCCGTAGCTGAGGTTCTTTTATTTGTCATAGCTGCGATGTCTGGCTTATTTACATTGGGTGTACTGGGACAACGGAAGGGAAATTAAAGAAACTTTTTCAATTCCATTTGAATTTTCGATTCACATTTTTCTTTAGTATATGTCCATTATTTTCAAAATTTTGTTAGAATCTGCATTAAGTTTAATATGATCTCAAAAAAATTCTTAATGCTGCTTATTTTAGAGATTTCTTTGT
>JAIORT010000010.1 GCA_021107975.1 Bacteroidales bacterium
TTTATTTTCTGATTTTAGAATAGCATCATAAATTACCTGCTGTATTTCTGTGCGGGTGTTCATTTTTAGCAGTTTAGTATTACTTGAAGTGGGATGTATTCTGTTTGAAAGGAAAATATATACAAGGTCATATTCAGGATCGACCCAGGCATAAGTTCCTGTAAATCCCGAATGCCCGTAACTATGTATAGAAACGCTTTCGCAGGTGGGTCCGTTTTCCCAGTCGTCAGTGTTAGGTTTGTCGAAACCTATACCCCGCCGGTTATCATTTAACGGGAATTGCCGTTTTGTAAATTCAGCAACTGTGTTTGAATTAATATATCTTTTTCCTCCGTATTCTCCGTTTTGTAACAACATTTGCATAATCACTGCCAGGTCATTAGCATTTGAAAACAATCCGGCATGACCTGACACGCCTCCTAACATAGCCGCTCCCGGATCATGGACATAACCGTGAATTAACTGTTTGCGAAATTCCTTATCATTTTCTGTAGGAATGATTGACGATAATTTAAATTGCTCCGTAGGATTAAAGCAAATTGTCTGCAATCCTAAAGGCTTATAAAAATTCGCATAAACATAATTATCAAATGGCTGATTTGTTATATTTCCAATTGATTTTTTAAGTAAATAAAAACCAAGGTCGCTGTATTTATATTCTTTTCTTTTGCGAAGTTTTGAAGAAATGATTGAATCATAGATAGTAAATTCATAATCTTTCCTGATATAAAGTTTGTTTGCGACTTTCACTGTATAATTTTCTTCAATCGAGCTTCTGTAAAGAGACGTGTCGGGTTTGCCATATTTAATTGTATTCAAGTAGAAAGGTATCCAGGGTTGCAGTCGTGCCTGGTGAGCCATCATTTCGCGGATAATAATATTTCCCTTATCGGTATTTTTTAAAAAGGGAAGATATTTTTTTAATTGCCGGTCAATATCAAGACTTCCTTCATCACTGAGCTTCATAACCGAAAGGGTGGTTGCAGCAATTTTAGTCAGAGAGGCAATATCATAAAGGTCTTCATTTTTTACAAAATTCCCTTTTTTATATGTATGATAACCGAATGATTCCCGGTAAATAACTTTTCCGTCTTTTGCAATTAATATCTGACAACCGGGTGTTGCTTTTTCTTTAATGTTATATAAAACAATAGAATCTATTTTTTTCAGGTTTTCAGAAGCAATACCAACCTCTTCGGGAATAGTGTATTTTAATCTGTTTATGGATTTTGTGTTTATACCTGAACCAATAGAAAAGTTATCTGTTGC
>JAIORT010000929.1 GCA_021107975.1 Bacteroidales bacterium
TTAAAAATTAAAATCAACACCGATTTGTGCTCCGGAGTAATTTAATTCAAATTTATAATTATTCATATTGTTATAATAAGTTTCATCTTTTGCTTTAACATAATCATAACATATAAAAGGTTGTAAATTAAACTTTCTAAAATTAAAGCTTAATCCTGCTTCCAACCTTGCGCCAATAGCATTCGCCTTAAATTCTTCAAATTTCATAAAACTATAAAGCAGTCCGGGAGCTAAAAATATTGAATGTTTGCCTGACCCAATGGGAATATGGAATTTTGCAATAAAACCGGGAGAAACCCTGTCGAAATGGAAATATCTATCTTCGCCTCCGGTTACGGAAATAAATTTAGGAGCCCAGGCATATTCACCAATCAACGAAAGATCTATAGTTTTATTTATCCGGTAAGTTAAGGAGGCTCTGCCAACAATATTCAAGAATATATCAAAAGTTCCATAAGTAAGGGAAATATCTTTCGTATCAGCACCAATATAATCGTTTACATCACCCGGGTAAAAAAAACCAAAACTGAAACCAATTCCGAAATATAAGTTCTTTTCTTTTCTGTTTTCCGTGATAACATTTTGCTGTGCCAGTGTTGTTAATGTCGGAACAGTGCACATTATAATAATAAAAATAATTGTTAGTTTTTTCATTTTAAAAAGCTTTTTTAGATAAATATTTGCCTAATTCTTTACCGCATTTGGCATAAGCTTCCTGTATTCTATAACCTGTATCAAAGTCAGCTCCCCATGCACCTGAACCCGGAGATTTTGTAATTACAATTTTTGCTAATTCATTATCCGGATTACCCGTTTCAATAAATATTACATCGGCATTTATCATTGCGGGCTTTCGTGCAACACCAACATTAAATCCCGGTTCGGTAAAAGTGGTTTTTAATATCATAGTGTATTTTGCATCTTTACTCACAGGACTAACAACTACTTTCTTATCTTCCAAATATTTATTTATTAATTCTTCAAAAAAAGGTTGATATCTGCTAGCCCTGTCATTAAACCAAGCCTCACGCCATTCATCTCCTTTTCCCGGCTCATCTTCATTATAATCTTTAACTTTTTTGGCAATGTAATCTTCTTCATTATCAAATTTTCCAACAGACATGTTTTCATAATTATAATCAACCTTTAACACTTTTTGTCCTTTTAAGAAATCCAGATTTCCTGATACTAATTTAATTTTTTGTCCATAAACCATTCCTGAAAAAATAATGGCTATACTGACTAATAAAATTTTTGTTTTCATTGTTT
>JAIORT010000662.1 GCA_021107975.1 Bacteroidales bacterium
TTTTAGACAAGCAGGAACCGGCTGAATCAGATGAAAAAAGACAAGGACAATATAATAGATGAGGTAACCCGGGAGGAATACAAATATGGATTTGTAACCGACATCGAGATGGAGACTGCTCCGAAAGGTTTGAACGAGGATATTATCCGGTTTATATCTCAAAAAAATAATGAGCCTGAATTCTTGCTTAACTTCCGTTTGAAAGCCTTTAAAAAATGGAAAAAGATGGAAGCGCCCGACTGGGCTAATTTAAAAATTCCACCTATCGATTACCAGGACATTATTTATTATGCTGCTCCAAAGAAAAATCCTAAATTAGAAAGCCTTAATGAAGTTGACCCGGAATTATTAGATACTTTTAATAAACTTGGAATTTCACTCGAAGAACAAAAAAAACTCACCGGAGTAGCTGTTGACGCTGTGTTTGATAGTGTTTCCGTAAAAACCACCTTTCAGGAAACTTTGGAAAAATACGGTATCATTTTCTGTTCTTTCAGCGAAGCCGTGCAAAATCATCCCGACCTTATAAAAAAATACATGGGGAGCGTTGTGCCTTATGGTGATAATTGTTTTTCAGCACTTAACTCTGCTGTTTATTCAGATGGTTCTTTTTGTTATATTCCAAAAGGCGTCCGGTGTCCGGTAGAACTGTCAACCTATTTCCGAATTAACACAGCAGGTACAGGACAATTTGAAAGAACGCTGATTATTGCTGACGAGGGTAGCTATGTTAGCTATATGGAAGGATGTACTGCACCTCAACGGGATGAGAACCAGTTGCACGCTGCTGTAGTGGAGATTATTGTCCTGAAAGATGCCGAAGTAAAATATTCTACAGTCCAGAACTGGTATCCGGGCGATAAAGACGGGAAAGGTGGCATATTCAATTTTGTTACTAAACGCGGTATATGTAAAGGAAGTCATTCAAAAATATCCTGGACACAGGTGGAAACAGGTTCTGCCATAACATGGAAATACCCGGGTTGTATTTTGTTAGGTGATAATTCAGTCGGGGAGTTTTCTTCTGTGGCAGTTACCAATAATCACCAGCAAGCTGATACCGGTTCAAAAATGATACATCTCGGCAAAAACACAAAAAGCACCATTATCTCAAAAGGTATTTCTGCCGGTTACAGCAACAATAGTTATCGTGGTTTGGTAAAGATTAACAGGAGAGCCGAAAACTCAAGGAATTTCTCACAGTGCGATTCATTGCTGTTAGGTGATAAATGCGGCGCTCATACTTTTCCGTATATCGACAC
>JAIORT010000954.1 GCA_021107975.1 Bacteroidales bacterium
CATTTAGAAATTATGAAAATTTAATATTTATGAAAAGTTTATTTCAGGCAGGTCGTCCTGTGTTAGGTGAAAGGCTTATTGGACGTGAAGAAATATTAGAAAAAATTATTAGATTATTAATTTCCGGTCAGAGTATTGTTCTTATTGCTCCTCGCAGATTCGGGAAAACTTCAATTGTTCTGGAAGTATTGAACCGAATTAAAGTACAAGGTTTATTTACTGCTTATATTGATATTTTTGCAACCCCGATTAAAAGAATACTATCAGAACAAATAACCGAATCAGTATTATCAAACAAAAAATTACATAAAGCATTTTCTAATTTTCGAAAGAGTTTTAGTTCCATGATGCAGCAGGTAGAATTTAAACAAACAATTGAAGATTTTGAATTCATATTGAACTTTGCGGAGAAAAATCAGGATGAGTTAACATTGTTAACCAATAGCATCGATTTTATCGAAGAATTTGCAGTTAAATACAGCAAGCAAATTGTTTGTGGTTTTGATGAATTTGGGGATATTGAAAAGCTTAACGGTGAGGAAATTGTAAAATTATTTCGTTCGAAAATACAATTGCAGCAACAATCTTCTTATATCTTTTCCGGTAGTCAGGAATCAGTGATGAATAAAATATTTATTACATCAAAGTCTCCATTCTATCGCTTTGCTCAGGTAATTCAAATTAATGAAATACATCCTGATATTTTTATAAGTTATATAAAAGAAGAATTTCAAAAAATAAGTGTTAATATTAGTGATGATGCTTTAGGTCGCTTAATGAAATTTTCAAAAGGTCACCCTTATTACACTCAACTTATTTGCAAACAGTTGGAATATTTCATAATTTCTACTAAAAAAAGCAATATTGATGTTGCTAATGTTAATGAAGCTATTGAAAATGCATTCTGGAGTGAAATAAATTATATTGAGAAACTTTGGGAGGAATTATCTGTCGGCAGGGAGCAAACTCAAGTTTTAATCTCTATCGCAAAAGGCACTCCTTCAATATATAAATCTTTAGATTTGAATCAATTGAATGTATCTCGTGCTATACGTAAGCTTAAAACAAAGGGTATTATCAGAAAAGAAAAACAATTATATTGTCTGATTGATCCAATGTTGAAATATTTTATTCGTAAAGATATTTTAAAATGGGATACACTGGAATGTGTTTAATTATAATTATAAGACAACACTTGTCTGAGACCAACAGTGTCTCATGAGGAAAACCCAATCTAAATAAACAGGAAATTTCAACGAT
>JAIORT010000171.1 GCA_021107975.1 Bacteroidales bacterium
CGGGCAAGCTTTTTCTCTAAACCCTTTTTCTCTTCTTCTGCTCGTTTCCGGTCATCAATATCGGTCGCCATGCCTTGCAGGCCACAAACACCCTTTTCATCGAAGATTGGCTTGCTGGAAGAGTACACCCAGCAAATTTCTCCGGATTTTTTGTATACTCTGTACTCAGAAGGATTTTTTGCTCCTGAGAGAGCTTTCTGGAAACGAGCCATCACAAATTGCAAGTCTTCGTGATATATGAGCTCTTGAATCGGCTCGCCAATGATCTCGGAGGGGCTGTAACCAAAAATGGATTCCACAGCGGGGCTGATATAGATAAGAAGTCCGCTCTTATCAATGGTAAAAATGACCTCGTTAATGTTTTCAACGAGGTCGCGATACTTCTCCTCGCTCTTTCGCAGCGCTTTCTCCGCATGTATACGTTGTTCGATCTCATCCGTCAGTTCCTTTGTTTTCAGCTTAACCTGTGCTCTGGATAGTAAACTAATGATCAGGAACAAAAATAAAAGGGCTACCACACAAGCAATTATCCATTTAAACCATTTTGGGAGAACTGACTTTGTTCTTCCGCCAAACCACTTATTTATCGATTGATAGTAAATGGAGTGTTCATCATTTTTCAACTTACGTACTTGCCTATCCAGGGTAAGTAATAAATCGGAATTTTTATCTTTACCCGCTGCATAATAAAGTTTCTCGGGGCTTATAATGATAGGGCTTTTTTGAATTTCATAATCTTCTTCGTACTGAATACCGTAAAAATGGCTGACAAGACCTGCATCACATTTGCCTGTTTCTACTATTCCCAACACGTCTTGATACTCAAAAGCTTCAATAAATCGACATTTAACTCCTAATTGACTGGTCACATCTTTTAAAGATATAAAGTGCATATCATTTTGAAGCCCCGCAATTTTTCTATCCTTAAGGTCTAAGATTGACTCAATTTGCTTCCCTTTGCTAATATATATCTGCCCCCATTCTGTGATAAAATTTTCGTATGTATAGTCAAAATATTCACTTCGCTCTTTAGAATATGCGATAACACCCAAGAGGTCTATTTTTCCTTTTTTCAGATTGGTGAGGCATTGCGACCATGTGCCGGGAGTGTAATGGATATTCCAACCCTCTTTTTTGGCAATATTCTCTAAGACATCAATAAAGAAACCTCTGACACTCCCATTAGGCTCAATAAAGGTTAGAGGCTTGTTCTGGTATACTCCGACATTGACCGTTCTATCTGCCTGAGCTGCGGC
>JAIORT010000182.1 GCA_021107975.1 Bacteroidales bacterium
TATTTCGCTAACCAACCGGCAGGATTGAGCAGGGTTTTTCCTTTCCAAAGTTCAAAGTGAAGTTCGGTTTTAGACTCATTAGCATCGGTGTGGATGCGACCGATCTCCTGCCTGATTTCTACCTTGTCGCCCTTTTGTACATAAACTTCATCTAAGTTGGAGTAAACCGACAGGAACTCCCCGTGCCGGATCATAATGACATAGTTATAATTAGGTATAGACATTACACGGGTAACCACCCCGCTGAAAATTGTCCTGGTTTTTGAATTCTGGTCGGTAAGGATATCAATGCCGTTGTTTTTTGTCTTTACGTTTTTCAGGACAGGATGTGCATGTTCGCCAAAAGTGCTTGAGATAATGCCTCTTTCAAGGGGCCAGGGAAGCCTGCCTTTGTTAGATTCAAAATTGGCTGACAACTGCATCTCCTCCGGTGTCAGGACAAAAGAGGAGGTTCCCTTTTTACCTGATTTTTTAGCAGCCAGCCTTATCTCTTCAGCGATGATCTTTTCAATTTCTTTCTGTAGCTTTTTAGCCGCTTTCTCTTTTTTCTTAAGGTCCGACAGTAATTCTTTCTCCTTTGCATTAAGGTCTTTGACGGTTTTATTTTGCTGGATCCTTTCGCTTGCAAGTTCATTTAGTTCCTGCTCCTTCAACCGTAAAAGAGCTAACTTTTCAGATTTATACTTTTCCAGGTTTTCAATAGCCTGGTTTATCTCTTTTTGGGTTTTTTCTATCAGCTCTGCCTGTGTTTCACGGTATGCAGTATATTGTTGAAAATATTTAAGTCGTTGGTACGCCTGATTGAAATCTTTCGAAGAAAAGACAAACATCAGCCTGTCGTAAGAATTTCGGTTCTTATATGCATAATAAATCATCCTTGCGTATTCATCCTTCAGTTTTTTCAGGTCATTTGTCAGGTCTTTAAGGATTTCGTTGTTGAGAGTAATCTGTTTGTTAACCGTGTTAATTTCCCGATTAATGGTTGCGATAAGCTTTTCGCGGCTGGATATCTTCTCCCTGAGGATGACCAAATGGTTGATGGATGACTGCTTGTTTTTTTTGGTTTGATTAAGAAGTTTGTTTGTGTATTTTATTTCATCCTCAAGTTTGCTTTTTTCAGTCTGTAATTGTACTTTTTTGTTTTGGCTAAATACGAAAGTAATAGAGGCAATATATATGAACAGAAAGATAAAATGGAATTTGACCGGTATGTTAATTCGATGTATCAAGATTATAAAATTAATAATAATTT
>JAIORT010000771.1 GCA_021107975.1 Bacteroidales bacterium
TCACAATAATTCCAATTCACAGATTTAATCCGTTCATTCGTGGCTACATTTTCAAAACCAATAGCTAACAACCCGTTATCGAAACGCCTGAGCATCAAACTCAACCCAGTAAATATTACCCAATCCGTTTTTTATTCCGTCAGCTAATTGAAGGATAACGCCTAAATTTTTGCGGTAATTTGTTTTGAAATCAGGAGCGATGCGCCGGCTGGTAAAAAACAGGTACTTATTGTCATACGTAACAAACGGGCAGTAGTCGAGTTTATCTGAATTAATTGTTTTGCCGAGATTATGGGCTTTTGTCCATAAGGTATCATTTATTTTGTATGAGATATATAAATCACCGTCTCCCAAATCATCTTCTCTGCCAAAAGATGAGAACAACAGGTAGCTTTCGTCAGGGGCAATAAAGGCATTAAATTCGTATAATGATGAATTTATGGAATCGCCGGCATTAACAGGTAAAGTATAATTATTTTTTTCCATTCGTGAATAATAAATATCCTCAGCGCCGAGTGAGTTATCATAGTCCGCCGTGAAATAAAGCGTACCATCTGATGTAACTGAAGGGTAATACTCATTTTTTACAGTGTTTACAGGCGCTCCGATATTAACCGGTTCAGACCAGTCAGACATTGTTTTATCAACAAACCAGATATCGTAGTCATTTTTCTCCTTTCCATCAGTTAGCGGTCTGTTTGAAATAAAAAATAATTTTTTACCGTCGGGCGAGAAGGCAGGTTCCAAATCGTTATACTGCCCTGAGAAAGGGGCAACAATAGGTTCTGACCAGAAAAACCCGTCAAAATACATATAAAGAATTACATTAAGATTTTTACCTGGTAAAACCAATGTATAGAATATTTCATTTCCGGCAGGAGATATTGCAAAATCCCTTTCGCTTCGTCTCGTTGAAATAATATCGGGGGAAAAAAGCTGTGGTTCGCTGCCCGGAGAGGTTTGTCCGAAATATTGCCAGTTGGATACGGTTACCGGGTCGGTTGTTTGCTCCGTTTTATTTTGGCAGGATACAAGTGTTATAACAAAGCTTATTAGTAATATTCGGATTATTGTATGGGTTTTGATCATTATTAGTATGGTTTATTAATTAATGTAGCAAAGATAATAAATATTGATTTGAAATAAGAAATGCAAAAGATAAATAATGTTTACAGGGCAAACGCATGAAGAATATTTTATTACAAAACTCATGTATCTGAACAATAGAGCTATATTATAAGCAAATAACAAA
>JAIORT010000763.1 GCA_021107975.1 Bacteroidales bacterium
TTTTTATTTGATTGGGGCGATACAATAATGAAAGGTTTTCCAAACGAAACAGGTGCAATGCATACCTGGCACAGAGTTGAAGCAATGCCTAATGCAGAGGAAATGTTAAGGAAACTATCTCAACTGACAGATTGCTATTTAGCAACAAATGCAAAAGATTCTGATAAAGAAGATATTATCAAAGCATTACAAAGAGTCAATTTACATAAGTACTTTAAGGATGTTTTTTGTTACAGGGAGATAGGATTTTCTAAGCCCACTAAAGAGTATTTCGATTCGATTATTGAAAAATTAAATATCGAAAAAAATGAAGTTATAATGATAGGGGATAATCTTGAGGATGATATCAGAGGAGCAGAGAACTATGGAATTAAGTCAATTTTATATGACTATAAAGATAAATACAAAAATTATCATGGAGATAGAATTACTGATTTATTAATGATAATAAGTAAAGAAGGTGCAATTAGGTAAGATTAATATGGAGTACCTACTGACTGGCGTTGAAAATAAAGAGACAATTCTTTTCGTCCATGGACTTGGAGCAAATTTAAGCCAGTTTGAAAACCAACATCAATACTTTCAGGACAGATATAAAGTACTTTCTATTTGTCTTAGAGGTCATGGTAATACCCATTCAATAAAAGAATTAAGCGAGCAGGATTTTAAATTATCTATATTAGCCAATGACATAATAATGCTTCTCGACACTTTGGGAATAAACAATGTGCATTACATTGGTAATTCCATGGGTGGAAATATCGGTTATGAATTAATAAAGGCGCATCCTGACAGAATACTATCTTTTACTTCTTATGGAACAACAGGTAAATTAAAGAAATCAGGATTTACAATAGGACTGATGAAATTTACATACAGACTGTTGAGCATGAAAACAATCGGCAAATTGTCCGGTTCGGCAGGTGTAAGTGAGTACTCTAAAACAAAGATTGTTGAGATGATGTCACAAGCCCAAAAATCAACGGTGCTGAATTTATTGCCACATTTAGGTAACTTTGATTATTTGGAAGTAATAAAAAATTCCCTGGTTAAGGCTCAAATAATCAGGGGTGATAAAGACAAAGAAATAAATAAAGTAATCGAAAGCGCAATTGAAACCTTTAGATTAAGAGGCAATTTCAAGCTAATTAATTTAGAGAATACAGGGCATTTTGCAAATCTTGATAATCCTTATTTATTTAATAGAACATTAGAGACATTTTTAACTGGATTGGATGAAT
>JAIORT010000652.1 GCA_021107975.1 Bacteroidales bacterium
TTTTCAACAAACATCTCAGACCTGTTGCTGCCAGGCAATTAGACAATTATATGTTTAATAAATTCTCGAAAGATAGCGGTTTTGCCTCTTATGAAGAAAGGATGATTAGATATCAGTTTTATTCCGCCATAGTAAACGTTGCTGAAAAGAACCTGGGAAAAGGATATTATTCTAAAACCGGAATGAAAAAAATGATCCATTCTATGACAGGAAGCAAATTTGTAATGAAGGCAGAGGATAAAATAGGAAAGATACAAATTGAATACAAATTAAAATATGGTGAATATCCTCCCGGATTTATTGTTTTAGCTCCTTCACAGAGATGTAATTTACAATGTACGGGCTGTTATGCGGGAAGCACCAACCGGACAGTATCAACGCTCCCATATTCTGTTGTTGACAGGATAATAGGTGACGTTCATGATGTATTTGGCAGAAAATTCGTGGTGATTACCGGAGGCGAGCCTTTTATTTACAAAAGTAACGGCAAAACCTTATTAGACATTTTCGAAAAATATAACGATGTGTTTTTCCTGGTTTATACTAACGGAACCTTAATAACACCTTCCATAGCTCAAAGGCTTTCGGAATTAGGAAATGTTACACCTGCAATATCTGTTGAAGGTTATGAGCAGGAAACGGATGAGCGCAGGGGTAAAGGTGTTTATAATAAAATAATGAAAGCTATGGAAAACCTGAGGAAGGCAGGGGTTCCGTTTGGAATTTCGGTAACAGCAACAAGTAAAAACTTTGAGCTTTTACTTACTGATGAATTCTACGATTATTATTTTGAAGAAATGGGCGTTTCGTATATGTGGCAATTTCAATTAATGCCTATAGGACGTGGTAAAGATACATTTGATTTGGTTGTATCACCCGAAAAAAGAGTAGAGCTTTACAAGGTTTGGGAAAAAGTATTAACTGAAAAAAAATATCCTGTAGCCGATTTCTGGAACAGTGGTGTAATAAGTAACGGATGCATAGCTTATGGCAGGCATAACGGATATATCTATATCGATTGGAACGGCAATATTACGCCTTGTGCTTTCGTGCCTTATTATGTTGATAACATATATGATTTATACAAAGAAGGTAAAAATCTCGGCGATGCAGTTCAATCTCAATTTATGAAAAACGGACGTAAATGGCAACAAAATCATGAAAAAACACGCAAAAATCACCTGATGCCATGTTCGATAAGAGACCATTATAAAAATTTCAGAGAAAACATAATTACCG
>JAIORT010000712.1 GCA_021107975.1 Bacteroidales bacterium
CTGTGCTGGTTTGTAATGTTATTGTTTTGTAAGCTGTTAAACTATCGCCAAAACTGTCTGTGATTGTAAGTTGCAAATCATAGTCACCGATATTAAAACCCGATGTATTCCATACGGCAAGAGTATCATGATGAACCATATCAGTTGATTCCTCAATCAGCGTCCAGACGGAATCGCCGGCAGGCGTCCAATATATTTTGTATCTATCAAAAGTAATTGTGCTTTGCGGACCGGCATCTATCCACGCCGAACCTAATATATCAACGGTTGTTCCAACTGTATTATCCGAAAGGCTGTCTATTGCAGTAAACATTGCCAGAGCACTATCCATCGCTTCCGGTTCATAATCAAATGAAGAATTCACAGCTAAAAGATATGAATTATCATGTGCTATATTTGTTGATTGATAGGGCCATATTGGAGTTATATTGCTATTAACGAAAAGGAACGTGCTATTTTCAAAGGTTCCAACATAGCTCATGCTAATTCCGTCAGTAAAAGATACAAATGCGTTTCCACCGGAGCCGAGCATTATCGTCGCACCATCGTGTAAACAATTTGTTGCATAAGTTTCAGAATTCTCTCTACCTATCATTTCACCGAAAGAACATGAATCAATATTGAATACAATATTTTCAAAAGGATACCAATTCCACCAGTAAACATAAGTATTGAAGTACTCTAAATTCCTGTCATTAAGCGGAACAGTAAGATTTGAATGGTAAGTATAATTTTCAATACCATTTATATTAAATGTATCAGTGCCGAACATTCTAACGCACGAACCTCTTATTGTTGAATTATTAATAGTAACATTACAGCCCGGAAGTGTTTCAAGTGACCACCAGCATTGAGAACATGAATCGGCTATAAATGTGTAATCAATACCATCTACATTGGGTGTATTATCAGAAAGTTCAAAATGTTCGACAAAATCCGGTTCAGGAAATTGAATATTCACAACTGAACCATCCCGCATTTCAAACCACGGCATTAGCGTATCACAACGAGTAAAATGAACAAAACAGGAATCATCCACCATAATATCACCGACGTGATCAACATCTTCAAGTATTAGGGTAGATGTGTTGAAAACTTTCCTGAATACCCAGTCAGGGAAATTTGTATTTTTAGCTATGTATGTAGAATTATTATGTAGTTGAACATAGTGCATAACACTATTGGCATCAACCGTTGCATCCGTGGCTTCAAATTTTGCGCTGTCCACAA
>JAIORT010000533.1 GCA_021107975.1 Bacteroidales bacterium
CTCTGAAAACAGTATCCGTAACGTCCTCCATTGGGGCGAGGGTGAAAACAGGTTTTTTTAATTGTTGCCAGAAGTTGTTAGTCATTTTGGAGTTATTTGTAACAAACAAATCATATTAATCTCTGAAAATCCTAATTAAGCAATTTCAACCACAAACCGAAAAATACATCATAAACAAGGTATTTTTCTTCCTCTTTAAATATAAGGTCTTTCGATAATAAGCTCTTTATTGCCGAATTTATTGTACTCGTTGTTCCAAGCCCGTATTTCCAAATAAAATCTTTTGATGATGGCTGTGCAACTCCATCCTCTTTACCTATTGCCTTTATTAATGAAAACTGTTGTACGGTAAGTAAATTACGGTAAGTAAAATAATAATCCTCATTTTCATATAAAACATCTAACAATGTTTTGTCAACATCCTCTTTGGTTATATTTCTGTTCCGGCTTTCAAACAACCTGTTGCATATATATTGAACATAATATGTATGTGTACGGGTAAGGTTCAAAATATGGGAAATAGCTTCTTCACTTATTGATCTTTTGGCATTATTGAATTTTTTAGAAATAAATTCCGAATAATCTTTTTTATCAATCTTTGGAAGAGTAAGCAATTGAGTGCTTTGATAAAAAGGCCTGTTATAATCGGAAAATATTGCAGACAATAAATGTTTACCGCTTCCTGAAAAAATAATTCTTGTATCAACCATTTGTTGTATATGAGTTCGTAAAAGAGCTTCAACATTTTGTTCAGGAAAACGGGTTATTTGCTGAAACTCATCAATGGCAAGCACAACAGTTTTTTTCGACTTTTTAATCAGAGTAAAAATTTGTTGAAGTGTTTTTTCAGCTTCCTTAGTATTTACAATTTTAAAATCAAACCTGTTTTTCCCATTCTTCTTGGAGATATCAGCGTTAAATCTCTTCCGTTTTCAACAGCAGATATTATTTTATTTGTCTCTATGTCCCTGTCACAGAAATATTCAGGAGAGATATACCCTTTTAATAAAAATGGATTTTGTATCATTTTATGCATTTTATTACAAACATTTCGTTACGAATGATTCGTTACGAATAATACGTAATACAAAAGTCGTAAATATTTTTTATTTACAAACAAATATTTTAGAAAAATTATATGACATTACTTTTTTTAAAATCCATTTAACTCCATCGTTACCGTTGGTATTAGCAACAACCAGCCAAGGATCATTAAAATAATCATAAAAG
>JAIORT010000528.1 GCA_021107975.1 Bacteroidales bacterium
AAAGTTAATACTTCCTGCCAAATTATATTATAAACTTTTAGGTTTCTCTATTTTGGTATTGATGACTTAATATTTTTCTGTAATTTCGTATTGAAAATTTTCTTTAGCTTTATGAGGCAAATTCATATTTTATTATTGATACTCTTATTTAACCATGTTTTTTCTCAACCGGTAATACAACAAGACCCGTATTTAAAATTTGATCATCTGACGAAAAAAGAAGGTTTAAGCAATAACTTTGTACTTAATATTTATCAGGATAAACATGGATTTGTGTGGATTGGTACTTTGGATGGCTTAAATAGATATGATGCTTATGATTTTGAAATTTTCCGTCATGACCCTGATGACTCTTTAAGTATTTCAGGAAATCTTATTACATCAATAACCGAAGACAATTTTGGTAATCTCTGGATTGGAACTAAAAACGGGTTGAATAAATATGATTATAAAAAGAAGGGATTTCAAAGATTTTACCATGATGATAATGAAAAGAACACTTTGTCTGATGATTTTATCAGGGCACTTTATGCTGACAAAAACGGAATATTATGGATTGAAACGTCAGATGGAACCTTACATAAATACGATATTGTTAGAGATAGTTTGTTAAAATATAAGCATCGACAACCTGTAATGATAAACACCTATTTTTATCATAAGATATTTGAAGATAATAATGGGTATTTGTGGCTCGGTGGAAGAGAGATGGGTGTCTTGAAATTCGATCCGGCATCATGTCTGTTTTATGAAATAATGGCTGACCCTAAAGACCCGGTAAAAAAAAGGGATTCTGATGTTGCAACTTATTATATTGATTTATCCGGCACATTTTGGATCAGTGGAATTGACGGCTTATATACTTTTGATGAGAACAAGGAAGTCTTTAATAAAATGCTGCCTGTGTCAACTTTTAGTGTTCAGGAAGAAAAAAATGGAAAATTATGGTTTGGTACCGGATCGGGTGTTTATGTTTATGAAAAAAATACAAATATTTTTACAAAACATGTACATAGTGAAAACAATCCAAACTCATTGATTGCCGATCATGTTAATAAAATAATGATTGATTTTTCAGGGAATATCTGGATAGGTACAATAGAAGGCATCAGCATTTATAGCCCTACTAAAAATAAATTCAAGCATATTTATCATATTTCAGAGAATGATAATACACCGGCATCTGATTATATCACCACATTACTACAGGATAAAAATGGAAATATC
>JAIORT010000525.1 GCA_021107975.1 Bacteroidales bacterium
TTGCCGTTTTGGATGAAAGCTTCCTGGTTTAAAAAACGGGGATACATTACTGTTGACAAAAAAGGTTTCCTCGGAGAGGTTCTTTTATGGAAGCCTTTCACCGAAGACGCTGTTCCTCCCAAATGGATCGAACAAAAGAAAAAACCGGAAAAAGAACCCGGTAAGGTTACGGTAACTTGTTTTGTCAACGGCTGGTGCCCGGCTCAAAACTTGGTTTGTGAAAGAGCAAAAAGAGCCGTTGCCGAATACGGCGACAAAGTTAAATTTATGGAGATTGACACCTTTAACAAGGAAACCTTTAGCGAATGGGGTATTTCGGATGCACTTTATATTGACGGGAAAAAGGTGAGGACGGGACCTCCGCCATCTTTTAAGAAAATTAAGAAGAAGATTGGGAGGAAAGCTGGTAAGATTTAAAAAGAAATTATTATCTTTGTAAAAATGATACAATATGAACATTGAAACCAGAAAATTGCATTTCATTGAAGATTATTTAAGAATTCAGAGTGTTTCCATTATTAAAAAACTTGAAACTTTATTAAGAATCGAGCAAGAAAACAATATAACAACTCACCTATCAGAATCTGAAAAAAAGGCTATTGACGAAGGGTTAAATTCAATTAAAAATGGGAAAACATTTTCTCATAAAGAAGTAATGAATGAAATGAGACAAAAGTATCCTAATTTAGTTAAGTAATAATATGTTAAAGATATTTTGGTCTATTGATGCAAAGGAAGATTATAAAAAGAATATTGATTACCTTTTGAATGAGTGGTCGATAACAGAAGCCCAAAATTTTATTGATGAAGTTGACCATATATTGGAATTACTACTGATATTTCCACGAATGTTTCCTCTCACTAAATATAGAGGTGTCAGAAAAGGGATTGTTTGCAAACAAATAAGTATTTTATATCGTATTTCTAAAAATAGAATTGAACTGGTACGCTTTTGGAATAATTTGCAAGATATCAAAAAAATAAAATTATAGTTGAGTAACTACTATTCAAACCACCTCTCCGCCCTGCGACTGAAACGCTGCTATGATATTGCTCCGCCCAGGATTCAGCAATATATGAATACAGAACTTGAGTTTGTTTTAAGCAGGATAAAGAAAGGCAATAAAGTTTTGGATTTGGGTTGCGGTTACGGAAGGATCATCCCGCAGCTTGCGCAAAAAGCCGGAATAATTGTGGGAATTGATATTTCTCCGGAAAACATTC
>JAIORT010000641.1 GCA_021107975.1 Bacteroidales bacterium
AAATAATGCTCTTTACCCTCACCGGAAGGATCCTGGTTTACTTTAACCGGTGTTGACCATGTAGCGCCCTGGTTTTCGGAACGGACTATATAAACATCAATATCGTTTCCTGTATTAATACCCGGCACACCGATATTTGACCAGACAATATACATATTACCGTTAAATTGTCCTCCGCTGATATCCGCCGCCATTACCGGAAATGAGTTTACTCTCATGGTTTTTGAAGTTTCACTGGTACGGATACCGCGAATATTTGAAATGATTCTTGAGGCAGGTTCAAAAGTAACTCCTCCGTCGGTTGATTTTGCAAAGCCAATGGCTGTTTCATCTGATGGCCATGAATCGTAAACCGACCAACAGGCATAAATTTCTCCGTTAGGACCGGTTTGCAGGTTCACTCCCTGATCGTGGCTTCCTGCATTAACTGCCGAACTGATATTTATGGGAGTAGGCGACCAATTTAGACCGCCGTCTGTTGATTTTACAATCTCTATATTTTCATTATTTGAACCACCGAAAGCTGTCCATGCAATATATAAGTTTCCTTCATGAGGACTAACAGGACTATTATCAATCCACATATGGTTTTTGTCAGCCATAGAGCCAGGATTTGGTGCAGCAGAAACATAACTCCAGTTGGCGCCGTTATTAGTTGAATATGCAATTCCTTGGCCTCCACTATTTGAAATAAAATTCACATACATCCTCGAACCGTCGAGGTTAATGGCTGTAGTCGGGTCACCACTGTTACTACCACCTGCGCCTTGTTCCGAACCATACCAGTTTAAGCCTGCGTCGTCCGACATAAAGGAATTTGCTCCGTAAAGGGTTCCTGCACTGCTTCCGTTCCATGATGTGGAGTTGTTTGAGTTCAACAGGAATTCATTATCCGCAGGATTCACAAATATTGAATTCTCCGATTGGGTAACATTGGTTAATTCGGTTACCGGAACATCCGGCGAGTCGTCCTTCGCCACAGATATAGCATCTATTTGACTGCCTGTATAAACCGCCGGTTCATAAG
The DNA here is from genome assembly GCA_021107975.1 of Bacteroidales bacterium. GTDB lineage: Bacteria > Bacteroidota > Bacteroidia > Bacteroidales > JAADJA01 > JAADJA01. The sequence goes on from JAIORT010000641.1 coordinate 1,028, forward strand.
GTTTGACAGGTGCCACTGGAACAAGTCCTTTTTCTGCCATTTCAGTCCAGTAACCCATATTGTCAATACGTGTATCAACCATTTCTGTTTGACCGTCTTTTGGCTTTGACGGATAGTTTTGTTTCTGGCTGTATAACAATTCAGTTATCAGAAAGAAAGACAGTGTAATTGAAATTAGTAAAGTTGCTTTTTTCAT
>JAIORT010000378.1 GCA_021107975.1 Bacteroidales bacterium
GTGTTAATCACCGCAATAAAATAAACAGAAAAGGGGGAATATTTTCAAAATAGATTGACTAAAAGTTTCAAAATGTCGGATTAAATGGGCTTCCAATGGGCAACCTCTATGTTTATCTCATTAAGCAGAGGATTCAGAATGGTAATGGTTCCACGGATCATATCCATTGAGTCAGACAGAATATCTAAAACCTTATATAAAGATTTTTTAAGATCCAGGTGTTCATTTAGGGTTTTGCTGATTTCATAAAGCAGGGTAACGTCTTCTATCCGTTTCATGGCACACATTTTTGCAATATTCTCCAATTTGAAGTTTTGAATAACCTTACAAGACTCGTTAATCTTCCGCTGAGAGAAAAGAAAAGTTTTTGTATCCGTTCATACTTTTTTAGCTCACTCCATCACTCCAATACTCCGTGAACTGTTACCCTTTCTCAAACAGTGTCAATTATCTTTGTCCTGTCAATCATTGGAACTGCCTATCGGGATGTTAAGTTATCGCGGTATTCTTATTTCGTCAAGAAATCAATAACGTTGACATCCCTCCAACAATTCTTTATCTTCTTAATTTAATTGACATTTTGATCACATGAACAAGGCAGCGCTCATGGAGGCTCTAAACAGGAAAACAGGGCTCCCCGAAGTCGTCCCTTTTTAAGTGCGGGACAGAACTGAAAAAGAGAATCGATTATCAAGAAAGGCAACAAGGACGTTCTAATCACTGAAATGTACGAGAGCGTTATGAGTTTCCTCACTTATTCTTTCAGGTAATAGAGTTTAACTCTTGGGAAATTATAGTGAATACGTCCAATACAATTTATGCCCCAGGATCCAGAATTGTCGTTCGTGATGCTGAATGGCTTCTTCGGAGAGTTGATCGGACTTCAACCGGTGGGCAGGCACTGAATGTTACCGGCATATCTGAGCTGGTTAAGGATAAAGAGGCTATTTTCCTAACAGAAATTGAAAAAGCTATTGAAATCCTTGATCCTGCAAAAACAAAACTTGTTAAGGATAAATCCAGCTCGTATCAGGCGTCATTGTTATACATGGAAAGCCTGCTTAGAAAAACCCCGCCGACAGATGAAAACTTATATATCGGGCACAATGCGGCAATGGATTCTGTGCCGTATCAGCTTGATCCGGCTATACAGGCTCTAAAGCAGCCCAGGCAGCGCATTCTAATTGCAGATGCTGTGGGGCTGGGCAAAACGATTGAAG
>JAIORT010000047.1 GCA_021107975.1 Bacteroidales bacterium
TTTATCTTTTTATTAACACTTTATCTTCTGCAATGTATTTTTCTGATATAATAAAAATAAAATACAAGCCATCTGTCAATTCCCGTAAATCAATTTTTAAAGGATTATTGTTCGAAAAAGAATAATTATCACAATATACATTGTTTCCGAAAATGTTAAATAATTTAATTGTATAAGAGTTTGCAAAAGGATTTTTTAATTCAATAGTAATATAATCCTTAGCAGGTAGCGGATAAATTTTAATATTGTTTTCCGTAGAAATTTCATCCGATATTGAAGCCGGATTCCAAATCATATTTACGAACTCAGGAAAATCAATAAAAGGGTTCCTGTTATTTTGATATGAATAGATGACATTATTCCGATTTATCTCAAAGTCATCCGGGGGGTCAAAACTATTCCATTCAAGCAAAGCAGAAAATTTACCGTGTTCCGGAGCCGGGGCGGTATTAACCCAATCCACCACTTCAAGGTCAAGCTCACCGGATGTGCCTTCATATCTCACAGCCATGTAAAAAATCATGCGTGCCACATCGCCTTTTACTTCATCACGGGGTTCCCATGTGTATTCGGTATAATAACAACCGGTTGCTTCGGGATGTTGTTGCCCTCCATTGTCGAAATCCTTATTCCCGCGGCTGCTGTTCACCGAAGCATCTGTAGGACGGATATGATGGATATCTGTGCCGCAGGGCGGATTATTCCCGAAATCACCATGCGATTTTGCCCATACATGCTCACGGTTCCAGTCGTCGGGTCCGCCGCCAAAAGTATTTTTATTCTGCGACCTGCCTGTGTAAAGGAGAATAACATTATCAGTATTTAACGGGTCTTCATCTGTTTCTTTTAAAAATTCCTTTATCTGAGTGTAAGAATATTCCGTATGATCCTTGATGATATTATGCAGCGCAGCTTTAAGTTCATCTCCCGAAAGTCCCATAGCATCATCATAGTAGCCGGGCGGAATTTGAGAGAATAGTCCGGCGGAAAAAAATAATGTGAGAATAAAAATATAGGTATGTCTCGTTTTGCTCATTTTAAATATTTAATTTGAAATGTTAGAATTTTCTTCAATCTGCAAAGTTATACTAATACATATAAACTTTTTAAGATACTAATAAATAATTTTGTTGATTAATAATTTGCCGGTCTTCTCAGGTCGGTTCCGATAACTATCGGAAGGAGAGTGAGGCTGAGACCTGAAAAGTTTTAAGACCTT
>JAIORT010000595.1 GCA_021107975.1 Bacteroidales bacterium
CGATAAACTCAATTCCGCTCCCATTTAACTGAACCATACCTTCAAGTGTAATGTCTGTTATGGTAAAGTTTGATCCGATGTATGCCCCGTTAGCCATATATAAAGCCCCAAAGTTTGATTGAACATATCCGTCTTCAATTCTTCCACCTGTGAGGCTTATGACTGAACCTTTTGTTGCCGGCATAATCAGCGAATCCCCGTTCAGGTCAATATTAGTACCTTCAAAAGTGAGATCAGAAAGGGAGGTTATAATTCCCGCGGAAGCTGCTACTGTAAAAGTAGTTCCTGAAAATTTTGCACCTGTCCCCTGGGAAATGGTACGTGTCCCGGTGCCTGATAAATTTGTATAATAGTTTGCCCAAAGCCCGTTATTGGTAATATTACCCGTAACATTCAGGTATAACCTATAAGAGGAGTTATAATTAGTAATGGTGTCGTTGTTGGTAATATTACCGGTAATAGTTGCAGTTGTTTGAGCACCTGAACAATTCAGTAAATACGCATTGTTGATAATTTCCCCGATAAACTCAATTCCCGTTCCATTTAACTGAACTATACCTTCAAGTGTAATGTCCGTAATTGTGAAGTTTGATCCGATGTATGCCCCACTCTGCATAAATAGATTTCCATCGTATGCCTGTATTTTCCCATCTTCAATCCTTCCGGCTGTAAAACTCAATAATGAACCTGTTGTCGCCATATATAATGTATCCCCGTTCAAATCAACATAAGTACCATTAAAAGTCAGATCGGTAAGTGATGTGATGTTTCCAGTAGAAGTTACTGCCGTAAAATTAGTTCCTGAAAATTCAGCACCTGACCCCTGGGAAAGGATGTGTGTTCCGGTGCCTGTTAAATTCGTATATCGGTTCGACCAAACCCCGTTATTGGTAATATTGCCCGTAATATGCAGGTTCAAATAATAATTGGGATCGGTAATGGTACCGTTGTTTATAATATTACCATTGATATTAAGCGAAGAATTAACGTTGTTATAATTTTGTATAACCCCGTTGTTGATTATATTACCTGAAAACTCAATTCCTGTTCCATTTATTTGAACTGTACCATCAAGAGAAGAAAGACCGGCAAAAATTAAATTTGCACCGATATATGCCCCACTCTGCATAAATAGATTTCCATCGTATGCCTGTATTTTTCCGTCTTCAATCCTTCCGGCTGTAAAACTCAATAATGAACCTGTTGTCGCCATATATA
>JAIORT010000308.1 GCA_021107975.1 Bacteroidales bacterium
AGGCGAATAGAAGATGTAAAGATAGCAGCGCTTATTCATGAGAAACAAAACGGCAGACACAATTTAAAAGGCTCCGGCCAATTTCACGTCAGCCTGCGCTCTGACGGAACTGTGGATGTTGCCGCCATTGCCACTTCTTTTGGTGGAGGTGGACATGCAACCGCAGCAGGATTCGAAGCGCAATCAGCTCTGACTGAAATAAAATATAATATTGCAAGTTTAGCAGAAAAAATATAAATCTAAATTGTCTTGTATTGCTAACCTTAAAAAACAGGCCAAATACAGCATTCAGGTGATCAGATTTTTCTCGGCAAATGATTTATGAACAGATTATCCGGCATCAAGGATCCAGCTCCAAGGAACCAGAAGAACTTAAGCGGAGTATTGGTTGTTGATAAGCCTGCCGGTATTTCATCTGCAAAAGTAGTTGCTATTGTAAAAAAAGCTCTGTCGGCTAAAAAAGTCGGGCATACCGGAACGCTGGACCCCTTTGCGACAGGTGTATTAGTTTGCTGTATCAATAATGCTACCAAACTTGCAAAGTTTTTTTTGCAAGGTAAAAAGAAATACACGGCACTTGTTCATTTCGGCGTTGAAACTGACACACAGGATTCGACAGGAAGTATTATTTCAAAATGCAATAAGGTTAATTTTTCCGAAAATCAGATTAGGTCTGTATTTAAAAGGTTTGAAGGAAAAATTGAGCAGCTTCCGCCGGTTTTTTCAGCCTTGAAACATAAGGGTGTTCCCCTTTACAAATTGGCCAGAAAAGGTAAACCTGTTCAAAAGCCGGCAAGAAGTGTCTTTATTTCATACATTGACATACTTGACATAAACCTGCCGTTTGTGCGATTTGAGGTGCTCTGCTCTTCAGGAACCTATGTAAGGACTCTTTGTTCGGACATCGGAACATCTCTTGGCTGCGGCGGTCATCTTAAAGAACTGCGGCGGACAGAAAGCAGTCAATTTTCAATCAGAGATGCTGTAACCGTCTCTGAGTTGGAAAAACTCGCAAAATGCGGGAAGCTTTCCCAGCGCCTGATAAATATGGCGGACGCATTGAAGGATATGAATAGCCTTATTGCAAATGATGATTTGACCCAAAAGATTTTTCATGGCAGTATCATTACCCAAAAGGATGTTTTTCCTGATTTAGTGAAAAGTCAGTCCGGCGATCAGGCCGACGATCAGAATGGTTTATTCAAGGTTCTTAACA
>JAIORT010000246.1 GCA_021107975.1 Bacteroidales bacterium
ATATTGTAATCAACAATTACAACATTTGATTGAGGGGCGGGGGGGGCAGGAGGTGCAGGGTCATCTTTTTCACACGAGACTAAACCAACCATTAATACAATACTCAGATAGATTAAATTTTTAGTTTTCATAATAATAAATTTTAATTTGTTAATAGATTATTTAATTTATAAATTGCTTCCACACGATTGTGTACATTTAACTTTTTAAAGATATTTTTCAAATGAAACTTTACTGTGTTTTCAGAAACATTACATTGAAAAGAAATAGATTTGTTGGACAATCCTTTTTCTAACAGCTTTATTATTTTAAGTTCTGTTTTAGAAAGTTTACTTTTCAATTCAGTTTCCATGAGTTAAAAATATTCTGCAAATGTTTTAAGAATAAATGATTTATCTCCTACCCCATTGGGTAGTTTTTCAAAAAATGGCGAAAAAAGTTTATGAAAAGGGGACAAAAAGGCATAAGAAGAATTAAATGCTGATTTCAGGTATTCTATCAAGTGGGTGTACGATAAATTTCCTTTCAGTTATATTTTTTTAGTGATTCTTCGTGTCTTTGTGGCAGGAAAAAATGTTAGCCACTAAAGCACTAAGTTTACACAAAGGATTAGTAGATAGAATTAATATCATTTTAAAACTATTATTGCTTTATTTTATTAAGCGCTTCAACCCTGTTTTTTACATCAAGTTTTAAATAAATATTTTTAATATGATATTTTACGGTATTTGTAGAAACAAAAATCTTTTTGCCAATATCAGCATTTGGCATTCCCTCGCTAATTAAGTGCAAAACTTCAGTTTCACGTTCGGTGAGTTCATATTTTATTGAAAATTCTTTAGAAGTAATTTCAGGCTCATCCTTTTCTATGCTATTCAAATCCTTAATTTTAAGAATATACTTTTGTATGTCCGATTCCATTTGATTTAACTTCTGCCTCGCCCTTTGCCTAAAAAAGTTAGCAATACCAATAATTACAATTACCAATAATACAAGTGAAATAATAAGTCGGTTGCGAGCTTTAATCTTTTGCCTTTTAGTATTATTTTCTTCATTAAGGAGTTCTATTTCCTGTTGCTTTTTTTCTGTTTGATGTTTAATTTCAAGATCAGCAATTTTTTCTTTTACGTGAATGCCTGTTAAGCTATCTTTTAATATGTAGTAATTTTCGCAAAATTGGAGAGCTAATTTTTGTTTTCCAGATCGTTTGTAAAC
>JAIORT010000481.1 GCA_021107975.1 Bacteroidales bacterium
AAGTGGTTCAAACAGGAAGGCGATTCTGTCGAAAAGGGAGAAGATCTCTTTGAAGTGGAAACAGAAAAAATTACAAATAAAGTGGAATCTACAGCCAGTGGTGTGTTGTTTCAGATCGTGGTGACGGCGGGACAGACAGTTCCTGTGGCAACCATCGTGGCCATTATCGCAGAACCTGGTGAACAACCCGAACGAATTGAAGGCATTCAGGCAGGTGAAGTGGTTGAGGGCGAAGCAGTATCCCCCGACGATGCCGCAAAAGATGCGCCGGAAAAGAGCGAAGAAAAAAAGTTCGTCCGCTCATCTCCGGCAGCCCGTCGTCTTGCAAAGGAACAAGGCGTTGATATATCACAGGTTTCGGGAACAGGTCCTGAAGGTCGGATTACCATGGCTGATGTCAAACGATATAAAGAAAAAAAACCTCCTGCCCAGAAGATAACACCACTTGCCGCAGAAATGGCAAGGCAGGCTGGTTTAGATGTATCCTCAATTGCAGGAACCGGAGATGGTGGCAAGATCACAAAGGAAGATGTGAATCGGGCACTTGAAACCGGAACATCAGGGGCAGGAGTGGAACCTGGACAATCCATTCCTTTTACGGGCATGCGAAAGTTGATTGCCGATAACATGCATGCCAGCCTTCAAAATGCCGCTCAATTGACAACTTTCACGGAAGTCGATGTAACCGGGATGGTTGATTTGAGAGACATTTTACTTGAAAAATATAAAAACGATGAAACTGTAAAAATTTCTTATAATGATATCATTATCATGGCAACCGCCAGAACTTTGAAAGAATTTCCCATGATGAACTCAGCACTACTGGGCGACGAGATTTTGCTCCATGACAGGGTGAATATCGGCATGGCCGTTGCTTTGCCTGATGGGCTTATCGTGCCGAAGATTCGTGATGCAGATAAAAAAAGTCTGCTGGAAATCGCTCGCGAATCGAGAGAACTGGCGAAAAAAGCTCGTGAAGGAACCCTGACCGTGGAGGAAGTCACGGACGGTACCTTTACAATTTCCAATGTGAGTATGCTCGATATGGATGGATTTACTCCGATATTAAACCCGCCGGAAAGCGGAATTTTAGGGGTTGGCAGGGTCAAGGAAAAGCCGGCCGTGCATAAAGGGGAAATTGCGATACGTTCGATGATGACATTGAGCCTGACGTTTGACCACCGTGTAGTAGATGGTGCTCCTGCAATGCAATTT
>JAIORT010000818.1 GCA_021107975.1 Bacteroidales bacterium
ATTTTGGAATGCTATTTCTTGCCACTAAGACACCAATACACAAAACCCCACAAAAAAAAGATTGTTTTGATTTTCTTTGTGTCTTTGCGAGAAATTTTAATTCTTAATACTTTTAAATCAATCCGGCGTTTTTCGGATTAACAAACACAAATGCCTGCCCCAAAATCTAAAATCCAAAATCGTAAATCTAAAATTATCTCTCACGCATCATCGCTTCTGATTTTTATCTTTTTTTCTCCTAATTTACCGGTAGTAACATTTTTGCCTCTTCTCCGTTTTTTTCTCTTACCTCTGATATCCGATTCTTCATTTATTTCATCGAGTGTTGTTCTTGTTTTACGCGAACCTGAAATTTTATTTCCTGAAGGTTCATTTTCCATGTTCATAAATTTTTTTGTTTATTTGCAACCTTGCTACATATAAATGTTGTCTGAAAGATACAATCAAATTAATTATCTTTGTTTCAAAATTAATAAATAAAATTATTATGAAAAAGTCAGGTCTTATTTTTATCATCGCTATTTTCGTTTTTACCGGAAAGGTTTTAATAGCCGATTCACCGGTTACATCAACCGATTTTTATAAAGCTTATTTGCAAATTGAGCAGGTGCAGCAAGCCGAACAGCATGGGATTCTTGATGGGCATTTAGCCGGCTATTTATTGGATGAAACTGTTTCGATCGACAAAAAAGCTGCCGTTATCAATGCATTAGCGGTAAAAGAAAAAGTTAAAAACAATGCCGTTACTTTTAAAATGTTTCTTGCAAGAAAATACGGGGCAACACATAAGGAGTTAAACCTGGATTTACTGAACGGCGATGAATTATTCTGTCTCGGTTATCTCACCGTAGCTGATGATTATTCAAATGCAGGCGAGGCTTTGCCAATCCTTGAAAGAGCAAAAGAGAAAAATGCAAAAAGTTATACTGTTAACATTATTTTTGCTCTTACACAGGCACAGATATATGTTGATAATTCTGATAAATGTAGCGCCTGGACAGTTTGTGATAAAGTAAGGAACGATGCTTCATTAAATCAAGACCTTGATCAGTATGCCATTGATATTATTTTCGGGCATATAGATAAGTACAAGGAGAAATGTAAATAATCCTTAGTTTCACCATCTTTAAATAAATTACTTAATTTTATCGGCACAAATTCAGAATAGTTCATTAGCTATTTTAACCCTATTGTATAATTAATGTATTAAT
>JAIORT010000111.1 GCA_021107975.1 Bacteroidales bacterium
AATGTTGTTGTTTATGATATGATTGGTAAAGAAATAATCTCTGAAAACCTGAATCCTGATCAGTTGAACAAACTAACTGTAAATCATGGTAAAGGATATTACATCGTTAAAGTATTTTCTGAAGAAGCTGTTAAAACCGAAAAGGTATTTATTAACTAAAGTCAATTAAGGCTATTTTGTATCCCCTGGCAATGTTTTATTATGTCAGGGGATTTTTTTTATTTTTATCTTTGTACTTTTATCTTTATTAAAACCTAATATCATGATTATTGTAACTGGCGCGGCAGGATTTATCGGAAGTTGTTTGGTTAATAAGCTTAATAACAAAGGCTATAAAGACATTGTTATCACGGATGATTTCTCTAATCCTCAAAAAAACAAAAACATCGAACACAAAACATTCAGGGAAAAGGTTCACAGGGATAAATTTTTTGACTGGCTTAATAAAAATTATAAAGATGTGGAATTCATTTTCCATATCGGCGCACGAACTGATACAACCGAGTTTGATGTTGAGGTATTTAATAAGCTGAACCTTAACTATACTAAATCCGTTTGGAATTCATGCGTTGAATACGATATACCGCTCATCTATGCATCTTCCGCTGCAACTTATGGCTTGGGCGAGCAGGGTTATAACGATGATCACGATTTAGTAGAAAAGCTGAAACCTCTGAATCCTTACGGAGAATCAAAAAATGAATTTGATAAGTGGGCATTAAAGCAGGAAGACAAACCGGTGTTCTGGGCGGGAATGAAGTTTTTTAATGTTTACGGTCCGAACGAATACCACAAAGCAAGAATGGCTTCGGTGATTTTACACGCATTTCAGCAGATTCAAAAAACAGGAAAAGTAAAGCTCTTCCGATCACACCGGACTGATTTCGAAGATGGGAAGCAGCTACGTGATTTTATTTATGTGAAAGATGTGGTGGATGTGTTATATTTCCTGATGAAACGTCATAACGATTCGGGTATTTATAATCTCGGCACCGGTAAAGCCCGAACATTTCTCGACCTTGCCAATGCTACTTTCAAATCGATGGACCTGGAGCCAAATATAGAATTCATTGATACGCCGGAAGACATAAGAGATAAATACCAGTATTTTACTGAAGCGAAAATGGAAAAGCTCCGTTCTATTGATTATAGCGAACCTTTTTATGAACTGGAAGAAGGGATTGAAGAGTATGTTCAGGGGTATCTGATGA
>JAIORT010000614.1 GCA_021107975.1 Bacteroidales bacterium
CAAGGACCCGCATATCTGGCTTTCTCCAACCCTTGTTAAAATCCAGGCACGAAACATTTTAAACGCCCTTGTTGCTATCGACCAGGCTAATAAATCCGTGTATGAAGCCGGTTACAAACAGTTTATTATTGAAATTGAAAACCTGGATGCTGAGCTAAAAGGAATTTTCGCCGGGAAAAGAAAAGGAATGGAATTTATAGTATTTCATCCTTCATGGGGGTACTTTGCCGGGGAATATGGTCTAAAGCAAATCCCGGTGGAGATTGAAGGGAAAAACCCAAAACCTTCTGATCTCCAGCGTCTTATCAAACACGCGAAAAAACTTGGTGTAAAAGTTGTTTTTATTCAGCCCCAATTCTCTGCCGCAAGTGCAAGTGTTATTGTACAGGCAATAGGCGGACAAATCGCCTTTGCAGACCCTCTTGCTTTAAACTGGCCGGATAATCTGCGTCAAGTTGCCGCTAAGTTCAAAGCTGCATTGAGGTAAAAATATTATGGATAAGCCTGTAATAGATATTAAAAATTTATGGTTTTCCTTTAACGGAGAGCCAGTTTTGCAGGACGTTAATTTTACCCTTTATCATAAAGAGTTTCTGGCCATGATTGGTCCCAACGGGGGGGGAAAGACTACCTTGCTTAAATTGATGCTGGGGCTTTTCGAGGCTGACAGGGGTGAAATCCGGGTTTTAGGACAAAATCCCAGACAGGCAGCTCACCGCATCGGTTATGTGCCACAGGACGTCCATATTAACAAAAACTTTCCTATATCGGTCCTCGATGTCGTGCTCATGGGGAGATTAAGGTCAGGTATGAACTGGTCACATCACAAAAGGGATGACCGGATTACCGCACAGGCAGCCCTTGAAAAAGTAGAAATGGAACAATTTAAAAATCGTCATATTGATGAGCTTTCCGGTGGTCAGCGGCAGAGGGTTTTTATTGCAAGAGCCCTTGTTACAGAGCCTGAAATTCTCATTCTGGATGAACCGACAGCCAGTGTTGATGCAAAAGGCCAGGCTGAAATTTACACAATTTTAAAAGAGCTTAACGAAAAAGTTACAATCCTGGTAGTAAGCCATGATCTCCTGGCTCTTTCCAGTTATATTAAATCAGTTGCATGTGTAAACCGCCGTGTCCATTTCCACGGGGCTGCCGAAGTCACAGAGGAAATGCTGGAGATGGCGTATCAATGTCCGGTGGAATTAATCGC
>JAIORT010000947.1 GCA_021107975.1 Bacteroidales bacterium
CCACCTTAACCGGCTGTCAGGTGGAGCGGGGGTTATGCCTTCTTCTCGAAACATCTAGAATGATTTAATGATTATCCCGTATTACAAATTTATTATACAATGAGAGTGAAGTAATTAATAAAAGTGTACACAAAAAATGAAAAAAAAGAAATCAACCAAGGCAATTATTGTTCTTATCATCTTAGGAATCTTGGTTTGGATCCTGTTCGGTTTTATCATTTGGAATATATATTCAAGCCTAACCAGAGCTGAAACAGAAAGGCCGTTTCCAGATGGTTTGCCTGACCAAGAAATTGTGTTCATGCCATACGATCCGTTCTATTCTCATGGCGTAACCAGAAAAACAGTTGGTTTCGTGAATGTTGATGGAAACCAAAGAGAATTATTCCACTTTTGGATTGCCGGAGGATCTGCAATAAATCGACCCAAACATTTTTCCACTTACGCAAATGAACCGAAATGGTCTATGAACGGAGACAGTTTAGCATTTTATATTAGAGATGTAGCACCTACTATTCGATTAGTTGATGAGCAAGGATACATGCATGGTAAAGAATGTGAAGATATCAGCATCCAGGGCTTCGGTTTTGATGGAAGGGGGAATATAGTCGCGTGGATTTCAAGGCGCAATATATTTTTCGAAGAGTACGATATTGAAGTTGGAGAGGAAGAGAATTTACTGATAATTTATGACTTAGAAGCATGTCAAATAATTGATCTGTTTACTGTTCCTATACCAGATAACTACTGGCTCTCAGGATTGAGCATATCAGAAGATAGTTTATTAATCTGTACGATAAAAGAGGTTGTTGAGTATGCTTATCAACAATCTATAAGGCAATATTCAATTTTTATCTATGACCTTGAAACAGGGGAGAGTCAAACAATTCCGGGTCTTTATCCATCATTATCCGATGATGGTTCATTACTGGCGTATTACGGCTATAGTGGCGAAATAAGAATAAGAGACATGAAAAGTAATGATGATAAATTTTTGAAATGGGTCCATGAAATTGGGGATTTTTATGAATTTGTATCACGTCCTGGCTGGTCTCCGGACAATCAATGGCTTGTCTATAATACCCATGATGGGAAAATATTCAAGATCGATGTGATTACAGGGGAAGAAACCTATCTCACAGATGGCTATACTCCAGATTGGAAATAGAATGTAATAATAACTAAGGGAGTCAAGAAGGCATAACGGAT
>JAIORT010000108.1 GCA_021107975.1 Bacteroidales bacterium
ACTTTTTGCGTAAGAAGTTGTTTGCCGGTTTTTACTTTCACAATATAGTACCCGGTACCATTTGTAACCCTTATCCTGGTTAATTCTTCGTTGTTTACTTTTTCTCTTTTTATTTCCTGTCCCAGAATGTTGAAAATAACAATTTCTCCCTGCAAACCTGCCGGTTGTTGTATATAAATAATATTTTCATTTGAATAAATTCTTATATTTTGCTGACCGGGTTCATTTATACTGTTTGGTTCTCCGAAGTGAAGCAGGAACCTGTTGGTATCATCTCCAGTTTCATAATTAAAAGTATATGAAGGATTTTCACTAAGGTTAAACATTGTCCCTTCTTTAATATCCTCAAGATAAATTGTAATATTTTCTTTAAAGCTTTCTATTTCACTTGCTTCAATTGTAAATATAGCAGGAACACCACATTCGAACCCCAGGTTAACTATTCTGTATTCATTAAGTTCGGAAAGTGAATTGATAGACAGTATTTCTCCTGGAATAATTGAGTAAAGCTGCGGAGCTTGGTCCAAACCATAGATTTTTTTAACATCATACTCTCCTTCATATTCATCCGTAGCTAACTCATTGAAACTAACAAACATTGCATCTTTATATCCGTTGCCTTCAATATCCAGCCGAATTGTATTTGGTATTCCTGATGTTCCTTTATAATAAGCCTGACTGCTGTGTACACGGCTACTTTGAGGAATGGTGAGGGAAGGATTTGAACCGTTTGCCAAAACGAAAAATGCCTGCATGGAAGGGATAACTCCACCTGTTAATGTTCCCCAGCCACTACCATTAGTGCCGTCTGTTCCGTTCCAATACACATAGTTTCCTGCTGTGCCATCCCATGTCCATACAGAGTTAACAATATTGGTTTTTGCCCATGCCGTTGTATTAATATTGGCTTCTAATGCTGAAGGATAAGGGTTACTGATTAAATTAAGTCCATGATCCGGGGTATATTCCAAATCATAAAAGTTGCCTGAACCGGTTGTGTAATCCCCTGCATTTAATGCTCCTTCAAATTCAATTGTTTCATCCTGGCTGAATGTAGCATTACCTACCCAACATTCATAGCCGCGTCCCAGTATAAGCGGAGTAGTAACCTCATAGATGAAGTCACCCCATGTATTATCATTTTCATTATGTGTCTTTAAATAAATATCTGAATGTCCTCCGGGTAAATGAAACACACCTGC
>JAIORT010000650.1 GCA_021107975.1 Bacteroidales bacterium
CAAATAAAATCTGATAAAACAGAGCTGGTACGGAAGATCATTATTCGATAAATATTATGTTAAAGGTTTTTATTATTGCTTCGGTTTTATTATTACTTGCTATTCTTATTTTGGGGATAAAAATATTCTTTACAAAATCAGGTAAGTTTCCCCAAACCCGCATCGGGAATAATAAAGATATGAAGAAAAAGGGAATATACTGTGCAAAAACTCTGGACGCCATCGAACGTAAAGACTGCCAGGCTTGCAATGACTACCATGCAAAACAGAAAGTTGCCGCTTCAGGGGACGATTGAAGCGGTGGGGGGACAGGAGCGAAAATAAAACCATTTGCTCCTTATAATGTTGAAAGAATAATATTATCACCCGTTTTCAACTTGTCTTCCCATTCCCAAAGGCAAAGCATTATTACTTTTTTTAAAAATTAAGCCGCAAAACTAATAAAATAAATTATTTTTGCACGATAATACATACTTTGTGCAGTAAAGTAATATCAAAAGTTTTTATTATGAGTATTGCAAGTTCAAAAGATATCATTTTAGAAACAGCCCGGAATATTTTTCAAAGGTTCGGGTTTGCTAAAACTTCAATAGGCGATATTGCCAATGCCGCCCGCAAAGGAAGAAGAACTGTTTATACATATTTTGAAAATAAGGAGGAAATTTATAAGGCAGTGATTAAAAAAGAGGTTGATGTTTTAAGAGATAAATTGAGTGACGCAGTTTTCAGTGAATCAAGCGCTCAGGAAAAATTGAAACATTACCTGGTAACTCGTATGATGACCATCAATGAACTGTCAAACTATTATGATGCTTTACGAAATGACTATCTACAGGATTTTAAGATCATTGAAAACATAAGGGAAGATTTTGACAATCAGGAAATCAGCATGATCAGTGAAATATTAACCGAAGGAGTTGAAGATAATGAATTTAAAATTGACAATATAAATCTGACTGCCAAAGCTATTGTCGTTGCCATGAAAGGCTTTGAAATCCCATTTTTTATTGAAAAAGTGGATAAGGATATTGAAGGACAGTTGAATTCGTTGATTGATATTCTTTTTAACGGGATACTAAAGAGGTAATATAAGTTTATGGATAATTTGCTATTGAAAAGTTTTATTAAAGAAAAACTAAAGAATGTCTTTTATAGAATTTGGTACTGGTATTTAAGTACAATTGATAAAAACGCCGAAGT
>JAIORT010000003.1 GCA_021107975.1 Bacteroidales bacterium
ATAATTAAATGTTACAGGTTTCAGGTTTCAAGTATGCAAATAGTTAACGAAAAGAGATAAACCTGAAACATGAAACTTGAAACATGAAACGTAAAACTTGAAACAAAATATGGAAGCAACTAAAGTAATCGTCGGACTTGGAAGTTGTGGTATTGCAGCGGGAGCTAAAAAAGTATATGATAAGATAGAAGCTGTAAAAGAAGCTAAAAACCTCGGGTTCGAACTAAAAAAGACCAGTTGTGTCGGAATGTGTTACAGGGAGCCGTTAGTGGAGATTATCGACAAATCAGGCTCTTACCTTTACGGTGATATTGATGAAGATAAAGCCGTTGAACTGATCGAAAAGCACATTAACCAACAAGAACCGGTTAAAGAGTATGTTGTTCAATCCGACCTCTTTAAAACCGTTGACAACGAATTCACAGATTCACAAGTTAAAATAACTCTTCGTAACTGCGGATACATCGATCCGGAATCCATCGAAGAATATGAAAGCAGAAGCGGATACAGGGCTATCAAAATAATTGCCGGCTCCGGCATGTCGCGCCTCGATGTAATACAGACTGTTCTGGGTTCAGGATTGAGAGGCAGAGGCGGCGGCGGCTTTCCAACCGGATTAAAGTGGAAGTTTGCCAATAATAATATAGCCGATGAAAAGTTCATTATCTGTAATGCTGACGAAGGCGACCCCGGTGCTTTCATGGACCGTTCCGTACTGGAAGGCGATCCACATGCTGTGGTTGAGGGAATGATAATCGGAGCTTATGCCATTGAAGCATCAGGAGGCATCATCTATTGCCGTGCCGAATACCCCCTGGCTATTAAACGACTTAATATCGCTATTGAACAGGCAAGAGCAAAAGGATATCTGGGTCAGAATATTTTAGGGATCCGCGGATTTAATTTTGATATATTTATAAAAGAAGGAGCCGGAGCGTTCGTTTGTGGTGAAGAAACCGCCTTAATCGCATCTGTTGAAGGTCAAAGAGGAATGCCTCGCAAACGTCCTCCATTCCCTGCTGCATCAGGACTATGGAAAATGCCTACCAATATCAATAATGTTGAAACTCTTGCTAACATACCCTGGATCATTCTTCACGGAGCTAAGGAGTATTCCAAATACGGCACTGAAAAAAGTAAAGGAACAAAAGTGTTTGCACTTGCCGGTAAAATAAAACGTTCAGGACTGGTTGAAGTTCC
>JAIORT010000356.1 GCA_021107975.1 Bacteroidales bacterium
ACCTGGTCGATAAAGTCAACAATAACAGGCATGTGTTCTTCTTTCATTCCGCGTGTTGTTATAGCAGGTGTTCCAATACGCAAGCCCGATGTCTGGAATGGTGAACGGCTGTCGAACGGAACCATGTTCTTGTTTACCGTAATATCAGCAAGAACAAGAGTGTTTTCAACCTTTCTGCCTGTAATATCAGGAAATTTTGTTCTCAGGTCTATTAGCATCAGGTGATTGTCGGTACCATTCGAAATTACATGATAACCCTTATCAACAAAAGCGTTTGACATAACTTCGGCATTTTTCTTAACCTGAATCATATAATCTTTGTATTCTTTTGTAAGCGCTTCACCAAAAGCAACAGCCTTAGCTGCAATTACATGTTCGAGCGGACCGCCCTGAATACCGGGGAATACACCTGAATTAAATAAAGAGGACATTTTTCGTATCACACCTTTTGGAGTAGTTTTTCCAAACGGATTATCAAAATCCTCACCCATCATAATAATGCCTCCTCTTGGTCCGCGAAGGGTTTTATGGGTTGTGGAGGTAATCACATGGCAATATTTTAACGGGTCATTTAGCAAACCTACTGCAATCAATCCTGCAGGATGAGCAATATCAGCCATGAGGAAAGCACCAATTTTATCTGCTATTTCCCGCATCCGTTTATAATCCCAGTCGCGTGAATAAGCTGAAGCTCCGGCAAGAATAAGTTTCGGTTTTTCGCGAAGGGCTGTTTCTTCCATCTTGTCATAATCCACCATACCTGTTTCTTCACTAACCTCATAAGCAATCGGATTGTATAATATCCCTGAAGAGTTAACTTTTGAACCATGAGAAAGGTGTCCGCCATGAGACAAATCTAATCCCATGAATTTATCACCTGGTTTCAGAAGTGTGAGAAATACAGCCATATTTGCCTGTGCGCCCGAATGTGGCTGCACATTAGCCCAGGCAGCTCCAAAAAGTTCTTTTAAGCGATCAATGGCAAGCTGTTCGGTTTCATCCACATGCTGGCATCCGCCATAATACCTTTTGCCCGGATAACCTTCGGCATATTTATTTGTCATAACAGAACCCATGGCTTCTAAAACCTGGTCGCTGACAAAATTTTCAGAGGCAATAAGCTCAATGCCGGTCATCTGGCGGTTTGTTTCCTTTTCGAGGATTTCGAATACTAAGGTGTCTCTTTTCATA
>JAIORT010000537.1 GCA_021107975.1 Bacteroidales bacterium
AGTTATGCAGCCTGTCAAAGATATAATAAACCTGATGAATGAGTACGGGAAAAGTTCAATTCCTTTTGTATTCATATTTGACTTCGACATGGAAAAACCTCTGCTTTTCAGGATTTCAGAACTTGAGGACAATAATATTTTTTTTGATATTAACGGAATAAAAAATTTCCATCCGGCTTATCCTTTGAGTAAAAAAATAATCTTAAAAAAATATCCTGTTAAATTCGAAAGATATAAATCTGCTTTTGAGAACGTATTAAAACATATCAACATTGGGAATTCATATTTGCTAAACCTCACTTTCCCGACAAAAATTGAAATAAACCTTACACTGAAAGAGATATTCCTTCTATCCACAGCAAAATACAAACTGTATTTCAGGGATAAATTTGTAGTGTTTTCACCTGAAATTTTTGTTCAGGTTAAAAATGGTATCATTTCGTCCTTTCCTATGAAAGGCACCATTGATGCGAACATAAAAAATGCTGAACAGATTATATTGAATAACAAAAAGGAAACGGCAGAACATAACACCATAGTTGACCTGATAAGAAATGACCTGAGCATGGTTGCTAAAAATGTACGGGTGGAAAAGTTCAGATATATTGATAAAATAAAAACTCACGAAAAAGAGTTTATTCAAACCAGTTCGAAAATCACCGGTGAACTACCCGACAACTGGAAAGAAAAGATAGGGGATATTTTTATGCCTTTGCTGCCTGCCGGCTCAATCAGCGGCGCACCCAAGAAAAAAACAGTGGATATAATTAAAGAGTCGGAACAATATAACCGGGGATATTTTACGGGTGTTTTCGGTTATTTTGACGGAGAAAAATTCGACAGCGCCGTAATGATACGATTTATCGAGATAATCGGTAACGAAATCTATTTTAAAAGCGGCGGCGGTATCACCTGCTTTAGTAACTGTGAATCGGAATACAACGAAATGATAGATAAAGTGTATGTGCCTATTGTTTGAAACTATAAAAGTAAAAAACAAAAACCTGCAAAACATCGAATACCATAACAGCAGGCTTAACAGGTCGAGGAAAGAGCTTTTCGGAGCTGACGATTTTATTTATCTTGAAAATATCATTAAAATTCCTTCTTCCCTTTCGGATGATATTTATAAATGCCGTGTGATTTACGATAAGAAGATTGAAAAAATTGAGTTTGAACCTTATAAGCCC
>JAIORT010000849.1 GCA_021107975.1 Bacteroidales bacterium
AACGTCTGGCGGAATAAAATCCGGAGCTTAGTAGTAATTTCCGCAGTAGCAATAGGAATCTTTGCCGGTGTATGGTCTGCTGCCTTTTTTAAAGGTATGATGAACCAGCGGATAGATAAAGTAATAAAAACTGAACTTTCGAGTATTCAGGTTCATAATCCGGATTTTAGAAAAACTTCAGAGTTCTCAAATTATATCCCTGACGCTACTGACCTGGCAGGGCAAATTAAAACAATACCTCATGTGAAAGGGGTTAGTAACAGAATAGTAGTACAATCAATGGTTGCCTCAGCCGAAACTGCTTCGGGCGTTGTAATTATAGGCATTGACCCTGAAGTTGAACCTACCGTAACTAACCTCAACGAAAAAATTATAGACGGGGCTTATTTTAAAGGTATTAAAAAAAATCCTGTTGTGATCGGTAAAAAACTGGCAGAAAAACTGAACGTTAAAGTCAGGTCGAAAGTTGTTATTACAATTCAGGACCTTGAAAATGACATCACTTCAGGTGCTTTCCGTGTGGCGGGTATTTATACAACTAACAACAATATGTATGACGAAACTCATGTTTTTGTTCGTTATTCCGATTTGGCTGCTTTATCCGGTTTCCCTGAAGATGCCTGCCATGAAATTGCAATAAGCCTGGATAATAATGAAAATCTTCTTGAAGTCCAGGATAAAGTGAGTGCATTAGCCCCCGATTATGAAGTTTTGAACTGGAAACAGTTAAGCCCCGAAATGAGCTACCTGACTGAAGTCATGGATATGTACATGTATATTTTCATTGTCATTATTCTGCTTGCTCTTTTATTCGGAATCATAAATACTATGCTGATGGTAGTTATGGAACGTACCAAAGAAATAGGTATGTTAATGGCAGTCGGTATGAATAAATTCAGGATATTCTCTATGATCGTCCTGGAATCGGTGATGCTCTCTTTGGTAGGCGGTATTGTGGGGATAGTCATTGGAGCGATTGTTTCAAAAATCGGGGAAAAACATCCGGTTGATTTATCAATGTGGTCGGAAGGTTACCAGGCATTGGGTTACGATTCTTTTGTTTACACTCAATTACAACCCGACCTGATCATAAATGTGGCAATATTAGTAATCATTACAGGCATCATAGCAGCGCTTTATCCCGCATACAAGGCATTAAAGAATGATCCGGCGGATGCGTTGAGGATTGA
>JAIORT010000695.1 GCA_021107975.1 Bacteroidales bacterium
ACTTCAGGGCAAACAATTTTATCTGTTTCTATATAGACGCTTCCCCACGATAACCCAACCCCAAAACCGGAAAGCAGCAGTTTCACCCTAGTTGTTTCTACCTGCTCTTTTAGCTCCGAAACTATTGTAAGGGGAATTGTGGCAGAGCTTGTATTACCATACTTATTTAAGGTAGTTGGCGCCTTGCTTCTTTTAAACTTTAGCTTCATCCTGATTGAGTCGTTCATCAACTTATTTGCCTGGTGAAGAACAAGGTAGTCGATATTTTCGATAGGTAAGCCAACCAACTCCATGAGTTTTTTTACATTTGGGGCTACTTCGCGCAACGAAAAATTAAACACCTCAATCCCATTTAGGGCCACATCAATGTTTCTTCGGTAAATTCCTTTTCCATATTTTTTCAATTTAAACGATTCCTTTTGTAGCTTGTTCCGCATACCGCCATCGGGCATAATGATTGCGTCGAAACCTTTTCCATCGGTTTGCAGATTGAAATAAGTATTGTTTTCTTCATTGGAATATTCCACAGCCGTAGCAGTCCCCGCATCTCCAAATAACGGGTAAGAACTTTTATCCCGATAAGAACCAACGGAGGATATATCGCCCATTAAAAGCAATCCTTTTTTTATCCACCCTGACGAAAGCATACTTTGAATAACCGAAAGCCCATAAACAAAAGCAGTACATCCAAGACTAATATCAAATGCCATACAATTGTGCCCTAATCCCAAACGGTCCTGCAATATTGCCGAAGTATGTGGTAAATTGTAATCGCGCGATTGAGAAACAAATATTAATAAATCAATATCTTTCTTATCCCACTTAAGTCCTTCAATCAACTTTTCAGATGCAATGTATGCCAAATCGCCGGTTGTAGTAGTTCCCTTTTTTATCACCCTTCGCTTTTCAACTCCAGTGGCTTTGATCAGTTGTTTTCTCTCCTTTTCCGAAATCCATTTGTAATCATAATTCGACACTTCTGTTTTCGGCACACAGGCTGATATCCCGGCTATTCGAGTATTTGATATTTTGAAAAGGGCCATGATTTAAACCCTGCTTTTTATTATCTCAAAAAGGTCGTTAATTGTTCTTGATGACAGGAGGTCATTGGCATTTATGGCTACATCATATTCTGCATCAACCAATGCTATTATTATTACAGCATTTATAGAATTAAATTCCATCAC
>JAIORT010000219.1 GCA_021107975.1 Bacteroidales bacterium
TTGATTCCATTAAAGATGACACTTTGCCGGGGCTCAGGAACCGGGCAATTTTTGAGACCATTTATTCTTGCGGGATACGTGTTTCAGAACTTGCCGGTTTAAATCTTTTTGATGTTGATGCTGCATCACATGTCATTCGTGTGCTCGGAAAAGGAAACAAACAACGGATCGTACCTATCGGTAAAAAAGCGATAGATGCGATAAAAAATTACAGAAATAAATTGGAAACCGAATCCGGCGTATGCTCTGAAAAAAACGGCCCGCTTTTTTTAAATAAAAATAGCGGTCGCCTGACAACACGTTCGATTGCACGGATCCTTGATAAACTGGTTAGAGAATGCGGCATGCAAACACCTGTTTCGCCCCATGGACTCCGACATTCTTTTGCTACCCACATGCTTGATGCAGGGGCTGATTTAAGAGTAATTCAGGAACTTCTGGGCCATAAAAGCTTATCTACAACACAGAAATACACGCATGTTAGTATAGACAAGCTGATGGAAACATACGATAAGGCGCATCCGAGAAAGTAAGTAGCCGTTCACGGCTTGAAATTTGAAATTGGAAAGTAGAAATTCGGCAGAGATGAAACGAGTTTACGAGCTTGGTGTGTAAAATGTGGAGTTGCTTTTCCGCAAGCCCTAAGCACCTAACCGACAACAGGCTGTTTCGGAGACCAATTCATTATGAATTTTCATGGGACTACAATACTGGCAGTAAGGCACAAAGGCAAGGCAGCAGTCGCCGGTGACGGTCAGGTTACAATGAATAATAATATAATAAAGCACAAGGCAAAAAAGGTAAGAAGGATTTACAACGATAAGATCATCGTAGGATTTGCAGGTGCAACAGCGGACGCATTAAATCTTTCTGAACGTTTGGAAGCCAAGCTTGAGCGATATAACGGCAATTTGACTCGCAGCGCTGTGGAACTGGCCAGGGACTGGCGAACAGATAAGTATCTAAGACGCCTTGAAGCAATTATGATTGCCATGGATGAGACCAAAATTTACCTTATCTCAGGAAATGGCGATGTGATTGAACCTGATGAAGGGATTATCGGAATAGGCTCAGGCGGTGTTAGCGCTCAGGCTGCTGCATCGGCTCTAATAAAACATACCGATATGGATGCAAGGAGTATTGTTCAAGAGGCTATGAAGATAGCCGCCTCCATTTGTGTATTTAC
>JAIORT010000226.1 GCA_021107975.1 Bacteroidales bacterium
CGCTACCTTGATCTTAGAAGAAATCCTATAAAACGCAATATAGAACTTCGTCATAAAATGGCGCTGGAAACGAGAAATTATCTTGACTCACAAGGATTCTATGAAATTGAAACGCCTTTCCTCATTAAATCCACACCTGAAGGCGCCCGCGATTTTGTGGTTCCGTCACGAATGAATGAAGGGCAGTTTTATGCCTTACCTCAATCACCGCAAACCTTTAAGCAGTTGCTGATGATTGCCGGTTACGACCGCTATTTCCAGATTGTAAGATGTTTCCGTGATGAAGACCTCCGCGCCGACCGCCAGCCCGAATTCACACAAATAGATTGCGAAATGTCGTTCGTAACACAGGATGACATACTTAATACTTTTGAAGGAATGACCAAACACCTTTTTAAAAATGTGAAAGGAGTTGAAGTGGAAAATTTCCCAAGAATGACTTATGATGAGGCAATGAAATATTATGGCAGCGACAAACCGGATATCCGCTTCGCAATGAAGTTTGTTGAATTGAATGACGTGGTAAAGGGCAAAGGCTTCAGGGTGTTTGACGATGCTGAACTAATAGTGGGCATTTGTGCCGAAGGATGTGCCGCATACTCCCGGAAACAACTTGATCAGCTGACAGATTTTGTCAAAAAACCTCAAATAGGAGCAAAAGGGTTGGTTTATCTTAAATTCAACGAGGATGGTTCTTTCAAATCTTCGGTTGACAAATTTTTCGATCAGGAAGCTTTGAAAGTCTGGGCAGAGAAGTTTGAAGCCAAACCCGGCGACCTGATGCTGATACTTGCCGGCGAAACGGATCGAACAAGAAAAGCATTGAATGAATTAAGATTAGAAATGGGCAACCGCCTTGAATTAAGGAATCCGAATGTATATAAACCGCTTTGGGTGGTTGATTTTCCATTACTTGAATGGGATGAAGAAACTCAAAGGTATCATGCTATGCATCATCCATTCACATCACCCAAGAAAGAAGATATCGAAATAATGGAAACCAAACCGGGCGAAGTAAGGGCGAACGCTTACGATTTAGTTATTAACGGAGTTGAGATAGGTGGTGGTTCTATCAGAATTCATAATAAGGAACTTCAAAAACGCATGTTCACATTACTTGGGTTTACCGATGAAGAAGCACAAAATCAGTTCGGATTCCTGATGAATGCTTTTGAATACGGCGC
>JAIORT010000634.1 GCA_021107975.1 Bacteroidales bacterium
CTGATTATTTATTTAATTTCATTCAGCGATTTTCTGCGAATATCGGTGTCTAATAATGGGTGTACGATAAATTTCCTCTCAGTTATATTTTTTTAGTGATTCTTCGTGTCTTGGTGTCTTTGTGGCTATTTTTGAATGCTTTTTCTTGCCACTAAGACACCAAGACACAAAACCCTACAAAATATGATTTTTAAACAGTCTCTAAGTTCCTTGATTAATTCTTAATTTTGTGGCTCACTAAAAAATAATAAAATGGTAAAATATTATATTTCAATATTGCTTCTGTTTCTTACGGAGTCTGTTATCGGACAATCTGAAATAAACCCGCAAGACTTCATCCCGAAAGAAAATGAAATAGGGAACTGGATTATAAAAGATTCGGCACAAGTTTATACTGCTGAGAATTTGTATGAATATAAAAATACCGGAGCGGACTTGTATTTGGAATATGGGTTTAAAAAAGTGATATCCGGTTATTACAGAAACCCTTTGTATAACACCATTCATGTAGAAATATATGAAATGGAAAATAATGAAGCAGCCTATGGTGTTTTTACTGTAAACAGCTCGGCTAAAGGAAAGCCCGTTGAGTTTGGCAATGAAGGCATTCAGTATGATTATTACCTGCATTTTTGGAAAGGAGATTATTTTGTGAGGGTCACAGTTAACAACAGGAAAAACGGAATGATGGATACGCTTTTAATATTTTCGGAATTCGTGGATGACAAAATACAATCCAAAAGTAAAAAGCCACAGCTTGTAACATCACTTGATGAACTGAATTTTCAAAAAGTAAAATATATCAAAGGAACTATCGGACTGGGAAATGTATATAATTTTGGTCATGGAACTATTACCGGCTTTAATGAAGGTTTGATCGGGAAATCGGAGGAGAAAATGATCTTCGTTTTTGGTTATAAAGACGACAGATCGCGCAGGGAATGGTATTACAGCGCTAAAGGCAAGATACAAACTTATGATGATTTTTCTGATTATACAGACCAGGAAAACGGTTTTTCGGCAAACGACAAAGCAGGAACGCCATTTTGCTTTAAACCTTACCGGAAATATTTAATAGTGATAAAAGGATTAAATTGGGAAGAAGCGCAAAGCTTGTTTGAGCAGATTGAGAGCAAGCTACCCTGATGGCTATGATTGGGGATATTGGTGAATTGGTGAATT
>JAIORT010000317.1 GCA_021107975.1 Bacteroidales bacterium
CAATTCAACCTCTTAACTCCGTCTCCTATTTTAGCAATATAAAAATCAGCATTTAAACCCGTTTGCTCTAAATAGTTTTTACTTATTTTTGTTATAAAAGTTTCGGTTTTGTTTTTATCAACAATACTAACCGTGCAACCACCAAATCCACCCCCGGTCATTCTTGAACCGAGGACACCATCCGTTTTTGCTGCCTCATCAACCAATATGTCTAACTCCATACATGAAACCTCATAATCTTTGCTTAGTGAATAATGAGATTCGTACATTAATTTTCCAAAAAGAAAAAGATTTCCGGTTTTTAACGACTTCACTGCTTCCAGCACCCTCTGATTTTCCGAGATCACATGTTTAGCCCGTTTTCTTATTACCGGAGAGGGAATAACATTTTCAATATCAATAAACTCATTTAAACTTAATTCACTGAGGTTTCTGATTGATTTGCTTTTATTAATGTATTCAACTGCCTTTTCGCATTCCCACCGCCTTTCGTTATATTTTGAACCGGCAAGTTCCCTGCGTTTGTTCGTATTTGTGATTATCAGGTTGAAATTATTAAGAACCACCGGGACCTGTTCATACTCAAGTGTATCACAATTCAGAAACACGGCATGATCTTTTTTTCCCATCCCAACAGCAAACTGATCCATAATACCGCATTTCATACCTACAAACTCATTCTCGGCATGTTGCGATAACTTGATCATATTTATCATTTCGAGGTCAAATCCAAATAAAATATTCATTGCAAAGGCAGTTACCATTTCAATAGATGCTGATGATGACAAACCTGCGCCATTCGGTATATCTCCTGAATACAATAATTCCATTCCGGTAATAGAAAAACTCCTGTCGGAAAACTCCTTAATAATCCCCAACGGATAATTAACCCATTCCTGCCCGATTGGTATAATTTTATTTGTAATGTCTATTTCGGCGCTAAAAGGAAAATTCATTGACCGTAACCTGACCAAATTATCATTTGTTAACCTTATTAACAGGTAAGTTCCAAAATGAAGGCTGCAAGGCAAAACATATCCGCCATTATAATCGGTATGTTCGCCAATGAGGTTTACTCTGCCGGGGGCAAAAAAAACATGTATCTCCTCCCCGTTATCGCCATAATACTCTATAAATTTTTGCTTTAAGTCGTTCATGATTTTTTATTTTAGACT
>JAIORT010000790.1 GCA_021107975.1 Bacteroidales bacterium
CATATCCACCAAGAATCTCATGGGTGTTATCCGTGGAACCGTCATCAACAACAATGAGTTCAAAATCTTCAAAGTCCTGTGACAAGACAGAATCAATGGCCTCTTTAAGTATCCAGCCCCTGTTGTATGTGGGGATAATGACGGTTACAAGAGGCTTTTGATTATCAATTTTTGGCATTTTATAGTTTTTTAATCAGGGCAAATCGGTAATATTTATTTTTATCACGAAAACACGAAAAAGATATTTTTATTTCGTGCTTTCTTCCTTTCGTGTTTTCGTGATTAGTTTTAGATGAACGTCCAACATTGAACATCGAACGTCGAATAATGATGTCGCTCCGCTCCTCAATTTGTTTGAAAATTGAATAAAAAGCAATGCCGAGCATTTAATACTATTTGTGTCTTTTTTAGCCGTTTTGATGCCTGCAACGAAATTTTTAATTAATTTTTCGTTTCATCATTTTTTCCATTCAACATTCGATGTTGGACGTTCGATGTTTATTTAATTTTAAGTAAACCTTCCACATTCCATCCGGCGTAAAAATCACTTAGCGCTTATGCCCCCACCCTTACACCATCCTCTCTATCTCCTTTAACTTATTCTCAAGCCGTTTCTTGGAAACAGGAATGGCTGTTTTCAGCTCCTGGGCAAAAAGGGAGACTTTATATTCTTCGATTAACCAGAAGTACTCTTCAACAGCATTTTTCTTTTCTTTTGATACTAAAGGCGAAAGCCCTTTAAGCAGTTCATTCAGGCTGTCTGTAAAAATCTTTAATTCTTTTGCTTTTGCCTTCTCCTTTTCAAAATTTATAAGCGCCCTTTGTACGCGGATTTCTATCGCCTTTATGTATCGTACCAGGTGAACGAACCGCTTGCTGTCGTATAAATCCACAAAATTTTCCGGCACAAGTCTTGTCAGTTCTTCCTTCAATCTGTTTAAAAAGGAAAGCGCCTCGTTATTAACGCTGCCTGATATTTCAAGATCGTAAACAGCAGATCTTGTTTTATAATAAGTCTCAAGAACCGGTAAAACGTGCTCTAATAATTTCCTGCCTTTTGAAATTATAACGGGTTTTACTGCTTCGGCATGGGAATAAAAGGCTTTTTCAGTCCTTATATTTTTTTGAAACAGACCTTTAGTTACATGTTCATACAGCCTTTTTTCAAAACGCT
>JAIORT010000463.1 GCA_021107975.1 Bacteroidales bacterium
TCATCGTTTACTTCTTTTTCAATAAACTCACTGTCATTTGATTCTTTCTCATCTTCTTGACGGAAAAGAATATCTACAATATCATTAATCATTTTTTGGGGTTGTAATACGCCATTATTACTTAAAATAACTATACCAATACTTTCTTCAGGGAAAAACACTGTTCCTGCTCTGTATCCCCCCCAAGCTCCATCATGAACATAAGCTTTCATATTTTTTATTTCAGTTATCTTTAAGCCATAGCCATAATCTATAATTTTATTATTGACTAAGTTTCCTTTTTGAGTCATTTTGTCAAAGACACTATTTCCACCCAAGCTCTTGCTGTGAAAGTTTGTCATCCATTTTGACATATCTGAAGCATTACTTCGCAGTGAACTGGAGCCAGGGGCATTGAGCTTATTAGAAAAAAGAAAATAATTGTATCCAGAATAAACATAAGAGTTAGCAATGACATCTTCTTTTGGGTCGTTATTTTCAACAATATAAGTATTGTTCATTCCTAAGGGAACAAATATGAAATCATGTATCCAGCTATTAAATGTTGTATCAGTAACTGCTTCAACTATTTTTGCCAAAAGATTGTAATTGGAATTACTGTATGAAAATGCAGTACCTGGAGTAAAATTCAAACTTTCTTGTTTTTTTAGCATTTCATAAATATCATCCAATGAAAGTGATTCTTCAGGCTGCCATCCTTTCAACCCAAATAGCACAGGCCAGTCTCTAATACCAGAACTGTGATGAACAAGTTGATATATTGTAATATCATTTATAGTCTCCGGCAAATCAGGTAGATATTTACTGATTTTATCATTCATGTCAATCTTACCTTTTTTTTCCAAAAGAGCTATTGCCATTCCTGTAAATTGTTTGCTTACAGAGGCTATATCAAAAATTGTATTTTCAGTTATTGGCGAACTTTTGTCTAAATCGGTAGAACCAAAATTCCCTATATATAAGATAGTATCCTTCTTTGTAATTATTACCGACAATCCGGGTTTAATCTCTTCATCTAAAGCTCCTGATTGATTATAAACTTGTTGTTCAAAGTACGAATCTAATTGGGGTTTCAATTCATTTTCCTGTGTCGATTTGCACTGAATAAGACTAGTAATTACAGTTAATACTAATACAAGAGTTCCAATTTGTTTCTTTTTCATCATTAAA
>JAIORT010000606.1 GCA_021107975.1 Bacteroidales bacterium
AGCACCACTTACCGGAGATGAAACGTAATGCCATCTGTTTTCAAAAAGATAAAGCTCTACATCAGTTTGCCCGGTTACTGAAACGCCGCCATATTCAACTAACGAACCCGTGGCTGTGGCATTTGCTTTTAAAAGAAAATCGCCATAAACAAACAAGTAATAACCGGAACTGACAGTTAATTCAGCGCCTGCATTTATAGTAAGATTCTTACAATTTGCATTAGCATTTACTATGGGATAAACAGTTACGGATGGTATTGTAACGTCAGTTATTAAGTAAGGTACCCCGTTATTCCAGTTCTCATAAGTATTCCAGTCAGTAGAAGTACCTCCTGTCCACTCAGTGTTTGCCCCGGCAAAAGTATGGGTATATATTGTATTGGAATTAACGCTTGCACCATTAACATTTACAGCACGAACACGATAATAATAAGAAGTATTTTGTGTTAAGCCGGTAACAGTTTTTGTTAATGGATAAACTGTTAGATTTTCAAAACCAAAGACATAAGAACTAAAGTTTTGGTTTAAAGAAACATCAAGCTTATAATAGTCCGGTGCTCCGCCTGCAGGTGCACTCCAGTTAGCTGTAAACTCATCATGTTCAATATCCGTAGCATAAGTTGCAGTAGGTGAGTTACAACAAGTTATGGCTGTAATAATATTTGAATTACCGCTTGAATTGCCATTGTACGAACGAACGCGATAATAATAAGTTGTACCGCTTGTTAAACCGATAACATTTTTATATGTATTTGTAACTACCTCGTTATCCAAAATACTTGTTCCTGCAAAATCAGGCTGGTCATTCACATCTAATCTATAGCTTGTTGCATCGGCTACAAAACCCCAGTTTGCATAAAAATTCTCAGTTCCAACATTTGATGCCGCAGTTGCAACAGGTACTGCCGGTGCTGTTTTAAGTGTTATTGTATTTGAACTGCCGCTCATACCACCGGTATTATATGCTCTTACCCGGTAGTAATAGTCAGTATTAACATTTAATCCGCTAACCTGGTAAGTAGTTACAAGCCCAACATCTAAGCTGTCATATCCTGTAACAAAACTTGTAAATCCGCTATTAGTGGAAACATCAAGGTAATAACCTGTTGCTACACCTCCGCCACCTTGTGTCCATGTCCAGTTTGCATAAAAGCTATTATGATTTATT
>JAIORT010000826.1 GCA_021107975.1 Bacteroidales bacterium
TGCCAAAGTCGCAAAATACTTCACTCACTTTACGAGCGTTATCTGGTGTGACAGCTATCCAGATATCCATATCACCTGTTGCTCGCGGATAACCATGATAACCAACGGCATATCCGCCAACCATTAAATAGTTAACGCCTCGTGAGTTTAGAAGTCTCAAGAAATCTTTGAAGTCTGGATGTAACTCTATCTTGTCCATATACCATCCTTCGATTCAACTCTATAGCTGCTAATCGTTCCTGTACATTTTTGGAAAGCCAGAAAGCCTTTTCATCGTCTATGTCATCAAGCGTCCCAACCGACAATATCTTTTTATCAAGTCGTGGCAACTTATTCATTTACCGCATCTCCTTAGTTCTCATGCCGTTAAGAATTGATACCATAGTCCTAATTTGCCGTCTTCAACAAATTCATCAAATGAAATGTCTTCCGCATATTTACAGACTTCACCTGCTTCATCAAGAATATGCTGCACGCGGATTCTATCTTTATATTGCATATTCCAACCTCGCTTTTTCTAAGACATCGTCTCTGAAATACCGGCTAAGTTCAGCAGGTGTGCGCAGGTCGACTTTTCTACCGCACATCTCCGTCAGCTCGATTTCCATTCCGGCAAGGTCCAGCAAACCGGGGATATGGTTTTTGTCAAACTCCACAAGAATGTCAATATCACTGCCCGGCTGAGTAAATGGCGTTATTATACGCTATCTATTTCTTCTATTTCAGAATAACCAGATGACCTATCACCAGATAGCCATTGCCATTGTTCTTTGAATTTAAGTCCCCCATCTGGCAACAATTCAGGTGTAGAAAGACATTTACCCAACATAATTTGACCATCTGTATTAATGTGGTGATATCTCATGTCCAGCTGACCTGTAGCCAGTACCTTTGCTATTAAATGCCCTTTGACAATTCGACCACCAAAATACTCAGCCGTTACTATTTCACCATCTTGATGATAATGAAATAAAGTGTCCGAGCTGACCTCTCCATTATCTGTATTCGAAATTGATTGAAAGATTTTTCCTTCAAGATTGTACTTCATTGTATTTTTTCCTCCGCGAGAATGCATTTGTTATACTCAGCTTTTTTATTGTTAAATCCAACTATACTAAAATGGAATTTCATCCATATCGGGTTGCTTCAAAGATTTGCTTTCTGCTT
>JAIORT010000723.1 GCA_021107975.1 Bacteroidales bacterium
CTTAATCAGCTCTTCGTTTGTCAGCCGCAGTCGTATCGACATGTATTCTGCAAAAATTCTGTACAGCAACAGCAAAAAATCGAGTCTTTCATCTTTTGTCCCTTCATGAGAAAGCCTGTCTTTAGCTGAGGTGTCAACCGCCAGACAAACGGTTTTACCTGTCGCGAATACCGATGCTGATCTGCTAAGGCTGTCTACGATTCTCATCTCGCCGAAGATTTCACCCCTCCTGTCGATTGTGCCGATATCGAGGCCTTCTTTTGTTATTCGTATATTGCCTGAAAGAAGAAAATAAAGCCAGGGGTCAAGGTCACCCTCTTTAATAATAATCTCTCCATCTTCATATTGTCGTATTTTGCTGAGCCTGAGCAATTTTCCAAGACTTCTGGTCTCAAAATTTCTCAACGCCGGAATTGACATCAGCTTTTGTATATTTTCTATATTCTCTTTTAGATATTTTGATTCGATCATAATAGCCTCACTATGTTATCATTTTACAGGATGTTTATCCCTTAGCAGACTATTTATCCTTTTTCAAGACAGTCTTTGGAAAGATCTTCATCGAATTTTACAGGATAAAGTCCATCAAAACAAGCCTTACAAAAATGGTTTTCCGGGTTTTCGATACCTGTCGATTTCAAAAGACCTTCTAAACTGAGATAATACAGAGAATCAAGACCAAGAAAATCTCTAAGCTCTTCAACTGATTTGCTTGCAGCAATAAGCTCACCTTTTGTTGAAAAATCGATGCCGTAATGGCACGGAAACCGGTGAGGAGGGCCACTCACACGCAAATGCACTCGTTTCACTCCAAGCTTGCGGAGTGATTTTACCCTTGTTTTAACAGTTGTTCCCCGTATTATCGAATCTTCAATAATAATGATATCCTTACCCTTTAAAAGCTTTTTTACAGGATTCAGCTTAACCCTGACACCAAAATCGCGCATACTCTGGGTGGGCTGAATGAAAGTTCTGCCAACATAGTGGTTTCGGATCATAGCCATTTCAAACGGAATGCCCGAAGCTTCAGAATAACCTAAAGCGGCATAAGTCCCGGAGTCCGGAAAAGGCATTACAAGGTCAGCTTCCACGGGCGCTTCTTTGGCAAGGCATCTGCCATGGGCCTTTCTTGTCTGATAGACATTATGCCCGAAAATAGTGCTGTC
>JAIORT010000409.1 GCA_021107975.1 Bacteroidales bacterium
CTAACAGA
Source organism: Bacteroidales bacterium (assembly GCA_021107975.1). GTDB lineage: Bacteria > Bacteroidota > Bacteroidia > Bacteroidales > JAADJA01 > JAADJA01. Next base: position 9 of record JAIORT010000409.1, read on the forward strand.
ATACTTTTTATCAACATCTTTCGGCCCGGGTATGTTGGGACCAGTGAACACTTTATAAAGACAGTTAATAAATTCTATCCGGAAAAACACACCCAGATCTCACTTTGGCCGCTTAATAGAAACTATTGTGAAAAGCTTGTAGCTAATCTAATTAATATGAAATCCCTTCCTTTTTCTGTCCGCGAACAAATACTGGACAGGGCTAACGGAAATCCTTTTTTCGCCGAAGAAATAGTTCTTTCTATTATTGATTCCGAAGCCGCTGTTCAAAATAAAGTTGTTTTCGAAGCTACCTCAAAAATAGATGCGCTGGTTATCCCGCATACAATCAGCGATGCCCTTATGTCAAGAATTGACCGCCTTGATGAAAAAACAAAAAACCTTATAACAATTGCCTCGGTTATTGGAAGAAGCTTTTTCTACCGGATTCTCATCGATATTATTCATCCAACAGAATCTATAGATAAAAAGCTTTTGTTTTTGGAAGAATCCCAACTTGTTTTTGAAAGAAAGAGAATGGGAGAAAGAGAATATCTTTTTAAGCATGCAATAACCCAGGAAGTTGTCTATGAATCAATTCTTTATAAAAAAAGAATCTATCTGCATTTGCAAGTCGCCGCTTCAATAGAACATCTCTTTAATGATAAATTATACGAGTTTTATGGTGTACTTGCCTACCACTACGGCAAGGGTGAAAATCTTGGGAAAGCCGAAGAATATTTAATAAAAGCCGGCGAAGAGTCATTAAAATCATCAGCTTCCAATGAAGCTTTAAACTGCTTTAAGGAGGCATTAGATTTATATCTTCATAAATACGGAGATAATGCAGACCCTGAAAAAATAGCGATGTTTGAAAAAAATATCGGTTTAGCTTATTATAATAAAGGTTCGTTTTCTAATGCTTTAGAGCATTTTGACATTGTGCTTGAACGTTCCGGGTATGGATCACCGACATCTAAGTTTTATAAAATATTCAGATTTGTATGTGATATTTCTATCTTGCTTGCAAAACTATATCTTCCTTTAAAACTATCAAAACGGAAACCGACTAAAAGAGACAACTTTATTTTTGATGTTTTTCAAAAAAGAGGTATTTCTTTGATTTACCTCGATACAGAAAGATTCTTCTTTGAAAATATCAGCTTTATAAGAAA
>JAIORT010000432.1 GCA_021107975.1 Bacteroidales bacterium
GGGGGCATAAATGTCTATTAAAATAGGCTTTTACATTTGCCACTGCGGGATAAACATCGCATACAGGGTCCGTGTGGAGGAAGTAGCAGACTTTGCCCGTAAGCTTGCCGATGTAGTGGTGTCACGGGATTATAAATTCATGTGCTCTGATCCAGGCCAGGAGATGATTGAAAGTGATATTAAGGAATATGGTCTGAACAGAGTTGTGGTGGCCTCCTGTTCTCCGCGATTACATGAAAAGACCTTCCAGAGTGCTTGTCAGAGGGCTGGACTCAATCCGTATATGTTTCAGATGGCTTCGGTTCGTGAGCAGGTTTCCTGGGTAACTGAAGATGAGGATGAGGCTACCAAGAAGGCAAAAACTCTGGCGGCCGCAGCAATCAACAGGGTTAAATATCACCACAGTCTTGAAACACGTGAAGTGAGCGTTCATCCGGATATCATGGTGGTGGGTGGCGGCATAGCAGGTATGCAGGCAGCTCTTGATATAGGCAGTTCCGGGCACAAGGTGTACTTGGTGGAAAAGGATCCTACCATTGGTGGTCATATGCTTCAGTTTGATAAAACTTTTCCCACTTTAGACTGTGCTGCCTGTATCGGAACCCCAAAAATGGTTGATGTGGGTCAGCATCCCAACATTGTGCTTATGACCTACTGCGAAGTCGTGGAGATCTCCGGGTATATAGGAAACTACACTGTAAAGATCCGTAAAAAGCAGCGCTATGTCGATGTGAGCAAGTGCACGGGGTGTGGAGAGTGCACCAGGGCCTGCCCAGTCAAATACAGGCTTTACACTCCAGAGGAGAAAGAAGTGGAACAGGCCATGACTGATCAAGGAGGACAAGATGGCTGAAGAGCAAGAAATTACAGTGGATATTGATGCTCTTAAAGGAATAATTGAAGAGGAATACAACAATGATCCCGAAAACGTTATCATGATACTTCAGGCAATTCAAAGGAGTTATAACTACCTTCCCAGACCATCACTGGAATACCTTTCCGAAAAAATAGGTATTCCGCTCAGCAAGATATACGGTGTTGCCACATTCTACAGCACGTTCAGTCTTGAGCCCAGAGGCAGAAACATTATTTCAATCTGTCTGGGCACAGCATGCCATGTCAGGGGTGGTGAACGAATACGCGAAAGAATCGAGGATGCACT
>JAIORT010000343.1 GCA_021107975.1 Bacteroidales bacterium
CTCAGCACATTTGGCAAGATAAAACGGCTTGACCTTTTGGAAAAGTTATTCCCTGGTGCAGACTTCTCAATTCCAACCTCAGTCAATAATGAACTTTTCAAAGCAAAGGATTGCGGATATGAGTTCGTTGATCATATAACAGACTCCCGGATTTTCGAAGTCACACTACTTAGACAAGAAGAAGTAGGTTTTTTAGAAAAACTACGTGATGAACGGCGAAAGTTGGGACCTGGTGAATTGGAATGCATATCCATTTGCAAACACCGGGACAGCGTTTTGGTTACAAATGATACGGCTGCCAAGAAAGTTTGTGACCATTATGATATTAAATTCATTGATCTGAGCATGCTTCTTAAGTCTTTGATAGTAACTGACATCCTCACATCCAAAGAAGTGGAAGCATTGATGGATGAAATAGAAGACAAAGATAAAGTAATAATCTCAAATGCGGATTACATTTTGAACAGTAATGACCTGTAATATTGTGCTTTTACCATTAGCTTAGTCCACATTTAAATATAGTACTTGTTGCACCTATCTACACCCACTGGCACTGCAATTACCAATCATACCCACACCCACCCTGGTTTGTGGTTATCAGGCTTGTGCACGGGAACGGTGATATTATGGTGCCTGGTGAATTGGGCCGGTATAAGGATAGTTCTGGACCCGGCAGTGGATGGTACTGGTGGGCGGGGTAACCAGAATATCTTTAGTGACATTCCTGGTTGTGAATCTCCACCGGATGTCTATACTGAGAACTAAATTATGAAACTATTTGAGGGGGCACTGGATCTATATGGAAAGTAACGCCGTATTGGAAGCAATCGATAATTTAAAGGTCGAATAGAAAAATAGATGTAATATTTGATAGCCAACTCACTATTATTATTTTATTCAAATGTTAAAATAGCAAAATCAGGAAATTATACGGACTGCCCCTGGATGTACCCAGGAATGAGACCCTGGACGACGGCAGCCTGTAGGGCAAGAATGACTTTGGCAGGATTGGCTATAACGGACCCTGCCCGCCGCCGGGCAAGCCCCACAGGTATTTCTTCAAGGTATATGCCCTGGATACTACACTCAGCTTAAAGAGCGGTGCAACCAAATCCCAGCTTGAGGCTGCCATGTCAGGGCACATCCTGGCACAGGGAGAGA
>JAIORT010000296.1 GCA_021107975.1 Bacteroidales bacterium
GAGTCGAAAAACAGGGAACTTGCTTCAAAGGCTTTAGAAATGCTTCGATATAATGATACTATCTCGATCGTTATTGAAAAATTAGAAGGTTTTAAAAATACAGTAAATAAAAACCCGGAAGAGTCAAAACACATTAAAAATATAATTTATGAACTTGAAAATCAATCAAAACAAAATATCTGGAGTGAATTTGACAAGATTTTTAAGAATATACATTCAGGATTTTATAATAAGATACTTGAAATATGTCCTGATCTGACGGCAACAGAAATAAAAACAGCAGCTCTTCTAAAACTGAACCTGACCACAAAAGAAATTGCTGCTATTACTTTTAAATCAGAAGGAGGCATTAAAACCACTCGCTACCGTTTAAGAAAAAAACTGAACCTTTTGTCTGACGAAAAACTGGTAACATTCCTTATGAAGATTTAATGTGATAATGCTTTAATGCGAGAATGCTTTAATGCGATAATGATTAAATGCGAAAATGTTATTTGTTATTCAATCATTTTATCATTTTATCATTCTATCATTCTATCATTCTATCATTTTTTGATTTTTTACCCCACTTAATTTCAATTAGTTGCAGGGATTGTGACTTTTTGAAACCTCCCATGTTACTTTTTTACGACCTGTTAAATTTTGATACCCGTTAAAGTCAAAATATTTTTGCCACGCAATCTTTACAAAGTTTGTATGGAAAATAAAGATAAAAATAAAGGCAAAAAAAAGAAAACAAAAAAAAAGAAATCAGAAACTGATTCCATTGCCGAACTTAAAAAGAAAATAAAGCATCAAAGAGGTGCATTAAATAAAATCATTAAAAACTATTTAAAATGAAAAAAACTACTTTACTAATTATTTCAATTTTAGCACTACAGGCTCTGTTTTCACAACCTACGCTAACAAGCAGTCTCAATTTTACTATTGGTGATACATATCGATATGATTTGTACACGGATGTAATAAATATTGATCCTGGTGCAGGAGGGGCTAATTTGGTATGGGATTTTGGTACTATATCAGGAGGCACCTATCTTGAAGGTGATGGTGCTATTTGTGTCGATCCGTCAACAACGGCATTTGCCGACTCAGCCGCTGTTGCTAATGCCAACATTTGCATCAGGAGTGAAGATAACCCTGATTTTGGCCCTTATCAAT
>JAIORT010000689.1 GCA_021107975.1 Bacteroidales bacterium
AAAATTACCAGCAACCATGTTGATACCCCTTTAAATCGATTCATAACTACCTCCTTTTAAAAGTTAACGGGTTTTTGTTACAGCCCTAATACATAGCAACTTTGATGCCAGAATCGATATTTTTCTTTTTTTCTTATAAATTAAGCTTGTTGGGGTGTTTTTGACAAACTTTTCTAAAAGTTAAAAAACAACATTGTGCGGTTTTCGCTCATAAAAAGTGAGCGAAAACCGCACAATATGATAAAGGACGCTCATCTGACGATCTTGTTGGCCATAACCAGAATCGACATAGGAATCTGAACATTGATCTTTTTGGCGGTTTTCATATTAACCGATATGTTAAAATGATCGAGCGCGGAAGACGGAATTTCTGCCGGCTTTTTCCCTTGAAAAATCTTCAAAGCCTTTGCCGCCGCTATCCTTCCGAGTTCATAATAATTTGGAACAAGACCCAGAAGTGCGCCGTCTTCAGGCACCATGCTTTCAACTGCGGATAAAGAGGGTATTTTGAATTTATTGACTAAAGCCATGATCTCCCGGCCTAGAAATTTCGTCATAGAGTCAGCCGGGATATAAACCGCATCCACCTCTCCTTTCATTGAAGGTAAAACTTTTGATATGTCACTTTGCCCTGAAATTTTATATTCTTTAAGCTTAAACCCTAAAGTGCTTTCCAGTTTTCTTGCGATATCTTTCTGAATAACCGAATTTTGTTCTCTGGGATTATATATTATCCCCAATCTGGAATAGTTGATCACTTTTTTTAATGCTTTAAGCTGGTGAAGTACAGGAACCTTGTTGCTTGCTCCTGTGACATTGCTTTCTGAAGACTCCCAGCAGGCGATTATTCCTGATCTAACCGGCCGGCTGACTATATTAAAAACAATCGGTTTATCTTTTATCCTCGATAAAACGATCTTGGTAGCCGTTGTACCGAATACATATATTAAATCAACCGGTGTGCTCTGAATCCTTGTGATAATTTTTTGCAGTTTCTCTCGGTTTTGATTTGCATGGTATTTAATAAATTTTACATTGCAGTTGCTTTTATTTAATTCATCTATAAAACCTTGCTCTGCCTGGGTTTCCCCGCGCCATGTTATCATTGCTATTTTATAGCTTTTTTCAGCAGAAGCAAAAGAAGGATGAATAAGGCATA
>JAIORT010000543.1 GCA_021107975.1 Bacteroidales bacterium
GATACAATAGATATTGGCAAAGGTTATACTGTGTATCATGGTCTGACGATAAAAGATGTACATGGCGTCAGGGATGGGCGGGTTTCGAAAAAGGAAGTTTTTACACTGTCATTAAATACAGGTGTTTCCAGGCTTATATATAATGCCTACTCAACCAATCCTCAAAAATATATTGACCGTTTGTACGACATGTCAATCAATCAAAAGAGCGGAATTGACATACCGGGAGAAGGAGAACCTTTAATAAAAAATACAAAGAATAAAAGTTGGTCCAAAGTTTCTCTTCCCTTTATGTCGATTGGATATGAACTCAGGATGACTCCCATGCAGCTTCTTACTTTTTACAATGCTGTTGCTAACAACGGGAAAATGGCAAAACCCATGTTCGTAACAGAAATACGACAAGCAGGAAAAATTATTAAAACATTTGATACGGAATTCATTGATAAATCTATCTGTTCGGATGCTACAATTGAAAAAGCACATGAGCTTTTAGAAGGCGTTGTTGAGAGCGGGACTGCCCAAAGCCTGAACAAATCAGTATATAAAATTGCAGGGAAAACGGGTACTGCACAAATAGCAGATTTGAATAAAGGTTACGACAAAACAAATTACAATGCCTCCTTTGTTGGATATTTCCCGGCTGATAACCCGAAATATTCTTGTATTGTAGTAGTGAGCAAGCCCTCAACCGGCAGGTATTATGCAAGCTCGGTGGCAGTTCCGGTGTTTAAGGAAATTGCAGACAAGGTATATGCCACCGACCTCGAAATACATCAACATAAAGAAACCGAACCGGCAGATGCCGCATATCCTGTTTATGCAACGGGTTACCAGGAAGAATTAAAATATGTTTATCAAACTCTCGGTATTCCTCTCGATTCATTAAGCACTAATGCCGAATGGGCAATAGCCCTGAAAGCAGATAGTACTGTAAGGCTTGATACCAGGATTATCAGAGAAGGTCTGGTGCCTAATGTAAAAGGAATGGGAGCTAAAGATGCTGTGTATGTTCTGGAGAATCTCGGATTAAAAGTTAAAATACAAGGAAGAGGTTTTGTCAGAGAACAGTCGTTGTCGCCAGGTTCGAGAGCGAAAAAAGGAAATATGATTACGCTAAAACTTGCAGTATAAATATACAATTATTGAATT
>JAIORT010000319.1 GCA_021107975.1 Bacteroidales bacterium
TTGTAGTTAAAATGATATTATTCATTATGCTTCTGCTTTTTCTTAAATCGGTTTTTCCCTGTTTGGGCAGACGGTCCAGCACCTCTTGTGCTCCTGTAGCCGCATGAACGGTAGCCATGGAAGCGCTTAAAATCTTTTTGTAACCAAAATAGTTAAGAAGCGGTTTTATCATATGTGCGAGACATGTTGTGCTGCAGGATGCATTTGAAATAATTTTATGTTTTCTGGGATCGTAATCGCTGGCATTTATCCCCATAACGGTCGTTACAGCATCATCCGGCATGGGGTTGCCCTTATCTTTGATTTTAAAAGGTGCGGAAGTGATGACCTTTTGTGCACCTGCTTCAAGGTGTCCCCTTGCAGACCCTTTGGGATAATCCGCAGGCAGTGTCGGGTCAAGAAACTGGCCTGTTGTATCTACAATTAGTTTTACATCGCAGTCTCTCCATCCGATTTTGGCAGGATTTCTGGAAGACCTTAAAAAAGTAACAGGGATACCATCTATTATCATAGATCCTTTTTTTTCATTCAGATCGCTTACAACAGGTTTTGCCTTATGCCCGTGTAAATACCGGCAGAGCAGGCCGTAAGTGGAATCCCTTTCCACGTAATGAGCTATATCCTCTAAAGATGTGCCAACCTCGCGGCCAATATTTACCACAATTTCCTTGAAATATTTTCGTCCGATATGGTGCCAGAGAGTCAGCTTGCCGATTCTTCCGAATCCGTTTATCCCAAGCTTCAATCCTTTATCATTTACGGCTGCCGATTCCATGTTTCCCCCTATTGGTAGTTTACCACGGATTTTCACGGAGAACTCACTGAATTATTGTATTCATTATCCGCAATCACAAAAAGGAGCAGCCCTTCGGGCTTTGAAGAGCGTCCCTTCGGGACTTGATGAGCGGCCTGACGGCCTCGAGGAGCATCCGCCTCCGGCGGATTTAAGGCCTAAAGCGAAGCGCTCATCAAACGTAGTGCTCATCAAGCGACCCATCTTCGCCTTTGGCTTCGCCGAGGCAGGAGCGGTCAGTTTCTCTTTGCTATGCTTCTTTTACTTTTATTAGCCCTTGATATACAGATCCTTCCCGACCGTCAATGCTTATATAGTCTCCTGATTCAATCATAACCTGATTGAAAATACAT
>JAIORT010000868.1 GCA_021107975.1 Bacteroidales bacterium
ATGGGAGTGAAAAATATGGCTGAAAATTCAGGGTTTATAATGATGGGACGAACAATTGAAAGTAAGAAAATGTTTGAAGGGAAAAATATAATTTTCGCAGAACATGGCTTGCTTCCTGATGAAAGAATTGCAGAATGGGTTGTTGATAGAGCTGTTGAATGGTTGAAAAATTAAAATGGAATTTAACAACGTATTATTCGCATTCGCATTAACATTGTTTGCCGGTTTATCAACGGGGATAGGCAGTGCAATGGCATTTTTTACCAAACGAACCAATAAATCTTTTTTATCGGTTTCGCTTGGTTTTTCGGCAGGTGTGATGATATATGTTTCGTTGGTTGAAATTTTCAGCGAAGCAAAACATGTTTTAACACAAGTACATGGCGATAAACAGGGATATTGGTTTACAGTACTTGCATTTTTTGGCGGAGTACTGTTAATAGCAATTATTGACAGGTTAATCCCTTCTTACGAAAATCCGCATGAGGTTCGCAGTGTTGAAGATATTAACAAGCCCGTTACAAACAACAAGAAACTTATGAGAATGGGGATGTTCTCTGCACTCGCTATTGCAATTCATAATTTCCCGGAAGGAATCGCTACATTCTCGGCAGGATTAGTTGATGCTAATATAGCAATCCCGATAGCCGTTGCAATTGCAATACACAACATCCCTGAAGGAATTGCCGTTTCTGTTCCGATTTATTATGCAACCGGCAACCGAAAAAAAGCATTTGTGTTGTCATTTCTTTCCGGTTTAGCCGAACCTGTCGGAGCTTTGTTGGGTTATTTGATATTACGTCCGTTTTTTAATGAAACAATATTCGGAGTGTTATTCGCTTCGGTAGCCGGAATTATGGTATTTATTTCCTTAGATGAATTATTGCCGACAGCGAAAGAATACGGAAAGCATCACCTGGCAATTTACGGATTAATAGCGGGGATGATTGTTATGGCTGTCAGCTTATTAATGTTTGTCTGATAGATATTTGTATCTTATTCGATTTATTTCAACATGAGCGAAGCAGACAAGCAATTAAATATATTTAATTATCACCTGGTTATGAATTTTTACTATCAAAGTCAGGAAAGTAGTAATTATTGTTAAACTCTTACCATTTAATCAACAGAGCCGCTCTAACT
>JAIORT010000190.1 GCA_021107975.1 Bacteroidales bacterium
GATAAGGTTAAATTTTTAAATGAAAGTGGCGGAGGCGTGGTTAGTAAAATTATCAGCCCGAGCATGGTGAACATAGCCATTGAAGATGGTTTTGAAATTCCTACCCTGACCAGCGAACTGATCAAAATAGAAATAGATGCCCCAGTTGACTCTCCCAAGCATATTTTCCGTGAAGAATTTAATATTGACGTGCCGCAGGTTAAGGAATCTTTTTACGAAAGTGATGAAAGAAATATTCCGCTGTTGAATAATTCAGCAAAAGGAACTTTAGAACAGGGTATTTACCTGGCTTTTGTTCCGCACGATCAAAAATGGCTTATCACCGGAATGATTGATATTTACTTAGTCAATCATGCCATCTTTGACATTTTATACAGCATATTCCTCGAAAAAGAGCAGGGAGGTTTTATTGGTAAAGATTACGGTTCGGTTAATCCTGAAGCTATGGTTTTGCTGACTTCGGTTGAAAGGGAAGAAATTGAAAAATGGACTAAAGGAGTTGTGCAGGTATTGTTTCATAAAGATGATGATAAACAGGTGTTAAGTCCGGGAAATACGAATTTTAAAATAAAGCCGACAAGATTTTACCAGGAAAATAACTACAAAGACTCAGCAATTATCGACGGAAAAGCTATCCTTGTGTCTCTGCTGCCGTTATCGGCTCAAACCTCGTTATTCCAAAGTGAAATAATAAATAAGGATGAAGTTGAAGAACATGTTATTACAGAAGCAAAAGAAATAAAACCCGAACACATTATTGATAAACACAAGACCAGTCCGCGCGAAGCCGTAGTTGACCTGCATATTTATGAGCTTGCAGAAGATTATGAAAGCCTTGAGGATTTACAAAAACTCAGGATACAGGTGAATTACTTCACCCGCTGCCTTGAAAGCGCTATTGCCAATCAATTAGCAAAGGTTACTTTTATACATGGAGTAGGAACAGGAGTTTTAAAAACAGCTATTAAAGAAATTTTGAAAGATTACCCGAATGTAGAAATCAGGGATGCCTCCATGCGGCAATTTGGTTATGGAGCAACGGAGGTTTTGATAAGGAATAAATGATTAGTGAATAGTGATTTACTGACATTTCTCACTTGAGGAAACAAATTTAAGTATTTAATATTCAGTCA
>JAIORT010000250.1 GCA_021107975.1 Bacteroidales bacterium
TTCAAATTTTCAGTTTCTCCAAAGATTTTTGTTTCGGAAACTGCAAATGACCCACCTCCAATAAAGTTTTTTTCTCCAAAAAGTTCAGATGTAGAATAGATAAAAGACGTACCGTAAACCCTGTTATAGTGATTTTCAGAGTATTTCTGAGTAACAATCATACCGATTCTTGATTGCTTAAAAATATCCTGGTTTACCTTAATGACGGAATAATTGGTTGTAGGGATACTGTCTTTTGCGTTGGTCTGTATCGACATTATCCCGATGTTGGTCTTATTCAGCTTTCCGAAAAGCCTCATACCACCTATTATTGGCATTTCTGTATTTTGGTCAATACCTATTCTTCGACTATAAAACAGATGGACTTTATCGACATTCATGTCATAATAGTTCTTTCCTTCCAGAAAAAATTGTCTTTTCTCAGGATAGTATAAAGAAAATCTTGTGAGGTTAATTTGTTTCCGGTCTGATTCAACCTGAGCAAAATCTGTATTTGCAGTAAAATTTAATTTTAGTGTAGGGGTTATATCAAAATTTATTTCACCACCTATTTTGCCAGTGTTTTTAGTTTCCTCTTCCGAAAATTCAAAACCACCAAGCACATAAGGTTTGATTTCAATTTTAGTTCCTTGCTTGATGTTATTGATACCTGTCAGTTTACCGCCCTGAGATATTTTTTCCACATCATACAACCTCGACCACCCCTGCCACATCAGTTGTTCTTTTTTTCTTCTAATATTTCTTTCAAAGTTAATACCCCAAACTTGTGCACTGTCTTTTTTAAATTTTAAAGTACTGAAAGGAATAACTATTTCTGCGAACCACCCCTTTTCATTTCTATCTACGGCAACATCCCACACACTATTCCAGTCTTTGTTCCAGCTATGACCTTCATCACCAACCCAAACATCAGCCATTGCCCCGTTCGGATTTGTTACAAACAAATATCCGTTTCTATTGTCGTTGAACGTGCTTATCATTATTTCTATGTTGTCATCGCTACTCCAGCAAAAATCACGTGCCATTTGTTGAGCTGAAATTTTGTCGGGTTCTTTATCGAAACACCAAATACCAAAATAGATTTCATTAGTATTATAAACTACAGCAATTCGTGTTTTTTCTGTTGCAGG
>JAIORT010000807.1 GCA_021107975.1 Bacteroidales bacterium
TTGCATCTTTATTATTAATTATTCGCTTTTAAGTCAACTTTTCCTTCTTCTCAGCTTCTGGGGAATTTTGGGCACATCAGTTTATAAGCTGCCAGAGCACTTGAACTATGTTTTTAGAGACGCCCTTTCGATTTAAAATTTTATCAAACAAATTGACGTGAAAAGTGTGCAGTGCATCTATTCTTGATTTATTTTGTACAAATAGCTTATATTACATTTAGTGTAATTACTAAGGTGGATAGGCTGAACCAGGCTTCGCCTAAGGCTACGACCCGACAAGGGACTGAAGACTGTTAGGGAAAAGCGCATTTTTAAGCCATGGCGGTATAGAGAAAACAGTTAAGCGTTTTTTTAAAAGGGGTGAATCTTATGAAGATTACCGATGAAATATATCAGGTGGGCGGGAGTGGATTTTCCTCACCTGAAGATGCAGCAATCTATTTGATCGTTTTTGGAAAGCACGCTGCTCTTGTTGACGCAGGCTGTGGTCGAAGTCTGGATAAAGTCATAAACAATATTAAGGTATGCGGTATCAGTTCACGACAAATCGATTATCTTTTAATAACCCATTGCCATTTTGATCACACCGGTGGAGCTGAGGCCATAAAAGACGAATTCCAATGCCAAATTATCGCCCATAAACTTGACGCTAAATATCTTGAACAGGGAAATGATACGGTAACTGCTGCAAACTGGTATGGATCAAGCCTTAAGCCATTTTATGTTGACAGGAAATTAACCGGCTCCAGAGAAATTATTAATTTGGGCGGTAGAAATATTGAAGCCATCCATGCCCCGGGGCACTCTCCCGGATCGGTGGTTTATTTGACCGAGTCTGAAGGGAAAAAAGTCCTCTTTGCACAGGATGTGCACGGCCCTCTTGATTCAAGCTTCCTGTCGAATAAGAAAGACTACTTAAAATCCCTCAAACTGCTTCTGTCACTTGAAGCTGACATACTGTGCGAAGGACATTTTGGTATATACAAGGGTAAAAAAGAGGTGGCAAAGTTTATTGAATCATTTTTGACAGCTTTATAAAGATACCAACTATGTTTATGAGTTTTGCTTTGTAAAAGGGTATTATGAGGCTTTGTAAAAAATACGATTTTAAGGGAATCAAAGGATTTA
>JAIORT010000900.1 GCA_021107975.1 Bacteroidales bacterium
TGAATAAGATTGTTGGCGATTGGTTATTGTAAAGAAAAACTATATTTTTGTAAAAATATTTTCATTATGAAAAAACTTAAATTAATTTCCGTATTCTTTTTAATCCCATTCTTCCTGTTTTCACAAATAACCATTAATCAGGGCGATATGCCACAAGTTGGGGATACTATACGTTTAAGTAAGACTTTTGATATAGGTACAATCAATTACACTCAAACAGGTAATGATTATACCTGGGATTTTTCGAGCCTGTTTCCTTTAACTCAGTCTGTCGATACCTTTGTAAGCGTACAGGAAACGCCCTGGGTATATAAAATTGTATTCTTTCTGTCGTCTAACCTGGCAAAACCATCACAGGATTTTGACCTGATCCCGGGTTTCCAGGTAACTGATGTTTATGAATTCTATAAAAATTCGAGTTCCGATTTCAGGTTGGTGGGTAACGGCATTACGCTGAACAGTATTCCTATTCCTAATAAATTTGAAGAACCGGATATTATTTTTAGATTTCCACTTTATGCCGGCAATATTGACTCATCTTTTTCTACGCATGAATTCGACATTCCGGGAATTGGCTATTTAGGCGGATGGAAAAAGCGTGTGAATCATGCGGATGGCTGGGGAACGCTTATTACACCGTATGGAACATTTGAAACAATCCGTGTGAAATCAGATATAATTCAATACGACAGCATATTTATAGATTCGTTGGGCATTGGATTCCCCGTATTATGGGATTATACCGAATACAAATGGCTGGGAAATGATTTCGGACTGCCGCTCTGTACAGTATCTGATGACGGAATTATTTCTGATGTTACTTATATTGATTCGGTGAGGAGTTTATTCACGGGAGTCGTAACAAAAAATATCGTTGATTCTAAGATAAGTATTTATCCTAATCCGGTTAAAGATAAAATAAATGTTGAAGTTGTTGTTAATAATCCCGATGAAATTGAAATTTTATTGAAATCAATTACAGGAGAAACAATTCAGCAATTGTATAAAGGTAAACAGACTGAAAAAGTGTTTAAGCAAACTTTTTCGATAGACTCTGATAAACTTTCAAGAGGTTTATATTTTCTTAAAATAAAGACGAACGAAAAAATTTATGCCAGGAAAATAAT
>JAIORT010000106.1 GCA_021107975.1 Bacteroidales bacterium
TTAGACTTCCTTGGAATATCAACAAGTTTACAAGCTTTATTTGGCTCAAATACCACTTCTGTTTGTGAAGGTGAAACAGTTGAATTTTATGATCAATCCACCGGAGATGTTATTTCGTGGGAATGGACATTTGAAGGCGGCTCTCCCGGAACTTCTTCATTCCAGAATCCGACAGTGATGTATTTTAATGAAGGAACTTACGATGTTACTCTTATAGTTTCGGATGGTGTGGAAAATAATACTCTGTTAATTGAAGATTACATTACAGTTGGCACGATGCCTGGAATTCCGGCAACACCAACAGGAGATGATGAGGTTTGCACAAACTTTGTTCAGTTTTCTGACTATACAACCACCGGCGCTACCTTTGCCGATTCTTATATCTGGGAAATTTTACCGGTTGAAGCGGGTGCAATTACAGGAGCAGGCACAACCGGAACAGTGGAATGGACAACTAACTGGGAAGGCACTGCCTCTGTCAGAGTTAAAGGTGTAAATGCTGAATGTGGCGAAGGCGAATTCTCGGAACCATTCGAGGTGTTATGTGAAATTTGTACGGGAATGGATGAATTATCAGGCTCAAACGGTATTCATATCTTCCCTAATCCGTCAAATGGAGAATTTACCGTTGAATTTAGTAATAACATTGGGAAAACTGAAATCACAATAATGAATATGCTGAATGAAATTGTGTATGAAAGTAAAACAGAGATTGTTGCCGGAAAATTAATAAATATTGATTTGAGCGGTAATTCGGCAGGAGTTTATTTTGTGAAAATAAAGTCAGATAAATCCGGGCTGTTGCGGAAAATAATTATTCGATAATCACTATTAGATATTTAAAAAGGGAGCAGCCGCAATAGCACTGTTTCCTTTTTTTTTGCAACAATTGAAACTTAAATAAATTAAATAGTGTCTGTCCATAAACTTATAAAAGGACACGAATTTCACCAATTTACACGAATTAAATTAGTGAAGATTAGTGCAATTAGTGTCAAAAATATTTCAATTATAGACTTTGTGGATGAACACTAAATAGTAATAATCTTTATAAAATAGAATTAATCAAAATATGAGAACAAGAGCTTTAACTGTTGTGGTTATAATATTTTTAACTGTTGTTTAT
>JAIORT010000580.1 GCA_021107975.1 Bacteroidales bacterium
AAAAAAAGGGATAAAAGAATCAACGGTTCCACCGGAGAAGATTTTTGTTAAAGAAGAATAAAAGGAAGTTATAACTATTTACAATCAACAAACCATTGAAAAATATTAAGACCGACATATTATGGAGAGTATTCCTGGTTTACTTGGTAATGTTGATTTTCGGCGCAGCAATAATTATCAAAGTTGTATATATTCAGTTTGTTGAGGGCAAGGAACTAAAGCAAAAAGCCGAAAAACAATCACTAAGATATTTTAATATTGAAGCAGTGCGCGGAAACATCTGTGCCGCCGACGGAAGCCTGCTCGCCACTTCTGTTCCTATTTTCGATATCAGGATGGATGTGGCATCGCCACTTATCTCCAATGCTTATTTTCAAAACCACATTGACGCCCTTACAAGAGAACTTTCAAAACTTTTTAATGATAAGTCGAAATTCCAATACAAAAAGAGCCTGTTACGGGAACGCAAAAAAGGAAACCGTTACTATCTTTTAAAAAGAAATGTTACTTACGAACAATTAAAGAAACTAAGGGACTTCCCGATTTTTAACAGGGGAAAATACCGCGGCGGACTTATAGTAATTCCAAAAACCAAACGAAAAAAACCTTTCGGACTTCTGGCAGAAAGAACAATTGGTTATGAAAATATAAATGAAAATCTGTATGTCGGTGTTGAAGGTGCTTTCAGCGAATACCTCAGCGGCAGGGACGGCAAACAACTTAGAAGAAGGATAAACAACGGAGACTGGGTTCCTGTATTTGATGAGAACGAAGTGGAACCCGAAAACGGTAAGGATATAATTACCACCATTGACCTTAACGTTCAGGATGTTGCCGAATCAGCGCTTTATAATCATTTGATTGAACACCAGGCAGAATGGGGCTGTGCTGTATTAATGGAAGTTGAAACAGGACAAATTAAGGCAATCGCAAATTTAACAAAAGACAAAAAGACCAATACATATAAAGAAGTATATAATTATGCAGTTGGGACAAGCATTGAACCCGGTTCAACTTTCAAATTAGCCTCTATGCTTGTTTTATTAGAAGATAATAAAATTAACCTGGAAGATACAATAGATATTGGCAAAGGTTATACTGTGTATCATGGTCTGACGATAAAAG
>JAIORT010000259.1 GCA_021107975.1 Bacteroidales bacterium
CCTTCGGCCTGGCTCTTAATCACCTTTTTCTTTCTATCCATAAGTTTCAGCAAGTCCGGCGTTACCGTCCCTGTTGAATTTATGCCGAATTCCTCGGCTCTGCGGAAGTTTTCCAGCATTCCGGCTGTTTTTATCATCACTTTAGAAGGAATACATCCGCTGTTAAGACAGGTTCCACCAACCTTGTCCTGCTCAATTATAGTTACTTCACCGCCCAGTTGTGCGGCACGTATGGCAGCGATATATCCACCCGGTCCGGATCCGATCACTACAATTTTTAAACCCATATTTTCTGACCTCCCCCGGACAAACCGGAACCAAACAAGTTTTTAATGAGACCTTAAACCAAATCAATTAACACTTATTTTAAGCTAATTATTTTGTCAATAAATGATGGCCTAGTAAAAAGTCCCAAAGTGCGTCACTCCGGCGGAGGCCGGAGTCCAGAACCTATTGGAAAGACTGGATTTCGGCTTTCGCCGGAATAACGCAAAAAAGGAATTCTTGACTTTTTACGAGGGTATCAATAAATAGTATTAATTAATTTTATATTTAGATAAATATTATATTTAATATTGACATTTATCACAAATTATTTTAGTTATTTTAATGTTTTCTTAAATTTTATCAATAATACTTCGGATGCTGCATTAAATATTCGGGCCAAAGCCTTGGGCTAAACCATGAAAATCGATGACATAAACATCGCGATTATCAAACACCTCCGGGATGGCAGAAAATCCCTTAAAAAAATTGCTAAAATACTGAGCATAACCGAAAATACCGTCCGGTCGCGAGTAAATAAACTTACTAACGAAGGCATACTGGAAATTACAGGTCTCGTAGACCCGGAAGCTATACCCGATCACAGGGTTGTTTTTGTCGGTGTTAAATTATCCACGTTTAATCTTGTTGAGAAAGGAAAAGAGTTCGGCAAACTGAAAGGAGTTGTTTCAGTAAGCGTTGTGACAGGACGCTTTGATCTTATACTGGTGGTTCTTCTGAAAAGAGGGTTTGACCTACTGGAGTTTTATACACAGGAAGTGTACCAGCTGGAAGGCGTCCGTTCTGTAGAAACTTTTGTGGTGTATAAGGGATATAACCTGAAGGTGCCGTATATACTTT
>JAIORT010000548.1 GCA_021107975.1 Bacteroidales bacterium
TTATTATCAGGTGTAAAATAAAACAGGAAAACATTAAAAAAGGCATAAAACACAACACCTGCCTGCCGTTCGAGCATTGACTCTACAAGTAAGTGAAATCCAATCATGCCAAGGAAAAGGAAATAAAGTAAATTTTTATACCTTATGGCATAAATAGCCGGTAAAATAATGCTGGAAATCAATAGCAAAAACCCGATAAATCCGATAGCAATAAAGGTTTGCAGATATTGATTATGGGCATTCAGATGTTTTTCAAGGGCTAATTCGATATGTTTTTCTTTATATTTTTCAAATAAGCTTTGCTTTACGTCACCCGTCCCAGCGCCAAACAAAAAATTTTCTTTAATGATTTCTAACGACGATTTCCAGATAAAAACTCTTGCTACAGAACCGTCTCTGGAAGATGTTGTTAATTGTTCTTCAGTTTCTAATGCTTGTCTTGCCGTAAATATCCTGTTGTAGGAATATGGAAAAGAAAACAAAAGAATAATAAACGAACCAGTTAAAGAGACTGAAATGATAAAAGTATAAAGGCTTAATTTCTTTTGTCTGACAATAATAAAAAATATGGCAAGAATATATATTAATATTAATCCCATAATCCCTGCTTTGGAACTTAAAAGAATAATAAACACCTGGAAGTACAGTATCAAAACAATAGCAAGAAGTTTTTTTGAAGTTTTCCTTTGCTGCTTTTTAATAAGCCGGTTCAAAATAATTGCAATAGCAAATGTATAATACAACGCTAAATAACCGGGATGAAAAAACATAGAAAGATTAGAATAGTAAAATTGCATTACATCATTATCTGTAACGTACCTGAAAATTGCGTTGATAAACAAAAATATAGTGCTGATAATACAACCGGCAATAAATGCTTTTTGAACCATACTGAAAAAATCTTTTCTGAAACCTGAAAAGTCAATTGTGGAAAAGAAAATCGGAAACAGCAGCAGGGAGAGCTTTACCTCAAGGTCGAAAAAAGCCCCTTCCATTCCGTATAGTTGGTTTGAATAAAGAGTACCGATAATATAAAAAACATACAGGAGTCCAAAAGATATTACATACCTGTTTTTAAGAGATTTTTTTATACGCAGGAATTTTTCCTTAAAATTAAATTCAAG
>JAIORT010000062.1 GCA_021107975.1 Bacteroidales bacterium
AACCTTTTTATATCTTTGCAAATCATTAATTTGAAATCAATATTATATGAATACAAACAACTATTGTATAATTATGGCAGGCGGAATTGGAGCCAGGTTCTGGCCCATGAGCAAAACATCACACCCCAAACAATTCATTGATATTCTTGGAACAGGAAAAACCTTGCTACAACAAACCTTTGAGCGGTTCCTGGAAATCTGCCCCAAAGAAAACATTTACATCGTTACTAATGAAATCTATAAAGAAATGGTTTTGAACCAGCTTGAAGGGATTTCTGAAAACCAGGTACTGTGCGAGCCTATGCGCCGCAATACCGCTCCTGCCATTGCCTATGCAGCATATAAAATCAAAGAGGAGAATCCCGATGCAAATTTAGTGGTAGCTCCTTCTGACCACATCATTTTAAAAGAGGATATTTTTACCGATGTTATCCTTTCAGCTATAAATGCTGCGTCGAAAAATGACTGGTTGCTGACTTTGGGCATTCCACCTTCACGACCGGATACAGGGTACGGCTATATCCAGTATCGCGATACAATGCCTTTTCCTGATGATAAAAGGATAAAAAAAGTTAAGACTTTTACTGAAAAACCAAATCTCGAACTTGCAATGACTTTCCTCCAAAGTGGTGATTTCTTGTGGAATTCCGGGATATTTGTTTGGTCATTGAAAAGTATTTTAGATGCATTCGGCAAATATTTACCCGACGTGGATTCAATATTCATGGATGGTTCCGGGAAATACAATACTAAGGATGAAACAGATTTTATTAACACAGTCTATCCGGTATGTAAAAACATCTCGATTGATTATGGCGTAATGGAAAAAGCAGATAATGTATATGTCCTGGCATCCGATTTCGGCTGGTCCGACCTTGGTACCTGGGGTTCATTGTTCGACATCAGGCAAAAGGACGATAACAATAATGCCATCGTCGGGAAAAATGTTTTAACTTTTGACTCTAAAAACTGTATTGTAAATATGCCGGATGATAAACTAATTGTTATGCAGGGACTTGATGATTTTATTGTGGTTGAAGATGAAGGAATACTATTGCTCTGCCGAAAACAAGATGAGCAAAATATTCGTGAAATTGTAAATAAAGTTAAAATGGAAAAGGG
>JAIORT010000901.1 GCA_021107975.1 Bacteroidales bacterium
TTCCAGCCTGCCACGGAATCTCATAAGTAAGGCTGGCAAGTGTAATCCGCTTCCCTGATTGTTTCAGACCCTCCGCTTGAACACTACTCCTTAAAGTTTGCCACTTTAATAGAAACTGACACATCCAAACCTCTGTTTTAAAAAAAATGTTATTTTTACCACTTCTTAATAAAACATTATCTTTATGTTTTTCAAATATAAAACTCTCATCTTTAAGATATATCGAAATTATTAAGATCAAATTTTATGATAAAAAAGGTACTTATTGCCAACAGGGGTGAAATAGCTATTCGTGTTATGAGGACTTGCAGAGAAATGGGAATCACATCGGTAGCCGTTTACTCTGATGCCGACCGTAACTCAATGCATGTTCGATATGCTGATGAGGCTTACCATATCGGGCCTTCGCCATCAAATGAGAGTTATCTGCATATTGACAAGATTATTGATGCAGCCAAAAAATCCAAAGCAGACGCTATTCATCCAGGTTACGGATTTTTATCGGAAAATGCAGAATTCTCCGAGCGATGTAAAAAAGAAGGAATTATCTTTATTGGTCCTTCAGCCTTTTCTATTTCTACAATGGGCGATAAAATTACGGCGAGGAGAACCATTCTCAATGCAGGTGTCCCTGTTGTACCCGGAACAACCGACCCCATTAAATCCAACGACGATGCTATTGAAGTTATTAAAGAAATAGGTTTACCCGTTATGATTAAGGCTACTGCCGGCGGAGGTGGCAAAGGAATGCGATTAGTACAAAATGAAAAGGATATTTTACCTTCATTAAGAGCCGCTAAATCCGAAGCAAAAGCTGCCTTTGGTAACGACACCGTATATGTTGAAAAATACATTTCTTCTCCTCATCATATTGAATTCCAGATATTGGCTGACCGGCATGGCAATGTTATTCACCTGTTTGAAAGAGAATGTTCGGTTCAAAGACGTCATCAGAAGGTCATTGAAGAAACTCCAAGCCCGCTAATGAATCCCGCAATTCGTGAAGAAATGGGCAAACATGCTATTGCTGTTGCCAGGGCAGCTAAGTACGAAGGCGCCGGAACTATTGAGTTTATTGTTGATGATAATCTGAATTATTATTTCCTTGAAATGAATACCCGC
>JAIORT010000011.1 GCA_021107975.1 Bacteroidales bacterium
TTAAAGTATTTTTAGAGGGGCCTTTTACAGGGTCTGAAATGAATACCGGCTTGAATGACCAGAATTTTCTGGCATTAAACAATCCTTATTCTAGCCTTCCATGGGATCATACAGGCACTGAAGGGGTGCTTTCATTTTCCGACCCGGATGTTACTGATTGGGTGCTGATAGATTTCAGGGATACAAGCTCTGCAGGAGCAGCTCTTCCGGGAACTTCAATCGGAACTAAAGCAGCATTACTTTTAAAAAACGGACAGGTCATCTCACCTTATGGAGGATTGCCATTGTATCTTAATATCGCCATCACTAACAATCTTTATATTGTTATTCAACACAGGAACCATTTGGGAATCTTGTCAGCAAATCCGGTAACAGAGGCAGGTGGAATGTATTCGTATGACTTTACAAGCGGATCAGGACAGGCTTATGGAACAGATGCACAGAAAAATCTGGGTGAAGGCAAATACGGAATGTATGCCGGTGATGCAGATGCCAATGGAGATATTGACATGCAGGACAAAACAAATATCTGGGCAACACAATCAGGAACAAATGGTTACAAATCAGGTGATTTTGACATGAACGGGCAGGTGAATAACCCGGATAAAAATGATGTGTGGATTGGAAATATCGGGGCAGGAAGCCAGGTGCCGGAGTAGGATTATCCCCACATTCGTCTGACCACTGCCCGTGTGCATGCTTACGCGCAGTGGTCTGACGAATAACGTAATAATTGAAAACAAACACAGGTTCCCGATTAATTGTAAGTTCATTAAAGTTTAAAATATATTTAAGAAAGGAGATAGACAGTTTTATAATCTTTGCAAATCATTGTTAACTCGAATTTATAATTAAGGAAAGGCACTTTACATCTTTGCAAATATTATCCAAATGAAAACCCCGGCAAAAATGTCCGGGGTTTTTTCTTCTAAAGCTTACCACCGGGCTTTTTCGGATTTAAGCAAGTGGTGGTGGGTAAGCTAATCCGAAAATTAATCGCTGCACATTTCAGTTTGTAACTGAAATGCAAAACAGACATGTACAATTTGTAATTGCAAAACCTTCTGGTATCCCCTCTACCAATCCCGTCTTGTAATTTGATTTGACCGGGGCTACATTTGC
>JAIORT010000337.1 GCA_021107975.1 Bacteroidales bacterium
ACTCTAATTGATGAATCATTATAAACATTAATTATTATGAAAAAGATATTAATTCCATTAGCATTACTATTATTTCATTTCACGGCTACATCACAGTATCTGGCAGCGTTTAACGATTATCTGAAACAATTTTGGGCTTTTGATGCAGGTACATTTACTCAACTGGAACACCTTGAAATACAGGAGTACCAGGTTGGAGGAATTTTAATCGCTTATATTGACAATGCAAGCAACCTGAAAATATACCGAAACGAGAAAGTGGAGACTCTAATGAGCGGTAACCCTATTAAGTTCACAGCCACGGATTACTTGCTTGGATACTCGGTATATGAGCAATTAAATGTTTATGATAACGGCAAAACAAAAGTATTAAGCACCCAATGCAACGGGTACATTGTTCAGGACAGCCTTATTACATGGCATAACAGAATTGACCAAACCATTCAGGTTTACTATAACGGTAAGATTATTACACTGGATGACGGACTTATTTATAACCCAATTGAAAAATTTAAAACCGGGGACAATACAATTGCTTATGTAAGAAGCTCAACAAAAGAGTTTAAAGTATTTTATCTTGGTGAAGTACATGTTCTTGATCAATTTGTTGAAGATATGATATTTGAAGCAGGACGTGATATTGTAGCTTATATTGACGTCCCTGACCAGGAATTCAAAGTGTTTTACAGAGGAGAAGAATATAATATTGAAACGTTTAAACCGAAATCTTTCCATGTAGGAGATGAAATGATGTATTACGTTGATAGTATGGGTAAGTTAAAATATTTTAAAAATGGTAAGGTAATTACAATTAGCAATTTCGAGCCTGAGTTTTACAATGTAGTTGATTATACTATAGTTTACGAAGAACAGGGATTTTTTAAAACATACTGTAATGGTCAGGTTTATGTTGTTGAAAGATATATTCCCCAATCTTACAAAATCGATTATAATACTATCGCCTATCTTGATCAAAGCAGCTTTGTTAAAGCATTTCAATTTTGCGAACCCATAACCATCAGCTATGAAAAGGTTGCAGAACTTGACCTGATCCGTAATCTGATTATTTATGTTGAAGGAATAAACAAAACAATGATTTATTTTAACGACAAGGTGTATGA
>JAIORT010000173.1 GCA_021107975.1 Bacteroidales bacterium
TTATTTTATATAATGCTCATAAACCAATTTAATCCCTTCCTCTAATTCAATCTTATGCCGCCAGCCAAGCGCATGTAGTTTACCGGGATCAGTTAATTTACGCGGAGTGCCATCAGGTTTGGTTGGGTCAAACTTAATTTCCCCCTTAAACCCAATTATCTCCTTTACAAGATATGCCAGGTCTTTAATCCTGATTTCTTTTCCGGAACCTATATTTACATGTGTATTTCTTATTTCATTGTTTTTAATATTACTAACTTCAATTAAATCTTTGAAATCAATATTTTCCATTAAAAATACACAAGCATCTGCCATTTCCTCTGCCCATAAGAATTCACGAAACGGGCTGCCGGTTCCCCAAACGTGTAATTCAACTTTGAATTTATCGTTTTCCTTTACTCTTTTTATTCCGCTCTTTTCAAGGTATGTAATAATTTCATCATTTGAGACTGAACTATCTAAAGAAGACGGATATTTTCCCAAATCTTTTCTGATAGCATCAAAATCATCACTCTCAAGGCATTTGCAAAGATGATTTTTCCTTATAAGTGCGGGAAGTACATGCGAGTTCTCAAGGTTGAAGTTATCGTTGTATCCATACAGATTTGTTGGCATTACTGAAATATAGTTAGTTCCGTACTGCAAGTTGTACGATTCGCACATTTTTATTCCGGCAATCTTGGCAATAGCGTATGGCTCGTTTGTATATTCTAAAAAATCGGTGAGTAATGCATCTTCTTTCATAGGTTGAGGTGCAAGTTTAGGATAAATACACGTACTGCCCAAAAACAAGAGTTTTTTTACATTATTCAAATAACTTGCATGAATAATATTATTTTGAATCATTATGTTTTCATAAATAAACTGTGCCCTGTAAGTGTTGTTCGCAAAAATACCTCCCACCTTAGCTGCTGCCAGGAAAACATAATCCGGTTTCTCATCTTCGAAAAATTGCTGAGTGACTTTTTGATCTGTCAGGTCTAATTTTGTATAATGCCTGAATAAAAAATTGTGGTAACCTTTGTTTTTTAATATCTTAACGATGCTGCTACCAACAAGCCCGTCCTGCCCGGCAATATATATTTTACTGTCTTTTTTCATTTTTGTAAAATTAAACTCTA
>JAIORT010000058.1 GCA_021107975.1 Bacteroidales bacterium
TTAATGCACTCTTTGTGGCAAGTTTCCAGAACATCATCAATTGAAAGATTCTTCGGAATAGTTATTTCAAAAGTAAAATCTTCATCCTCATAATTAGCAATCGAGCTTATCTTTATTCCTGAATAGATATGATGAAGGACATCCACGAATTTCGTGGTAGCTTCTGCCAGTGTCTTTTCAACCTGCATGGTTTCCGGCATTTTCTATACTCTTCCTTTTTCGTCAACGATATTTATTATTTATTTTACAATTTTCAGTAATTGATCCAGATTTTGTGAATTAATTTCCTTGGCATCGTAATCACTGGCTATCCTCTAAGAATAAAGCCGTCTCAAGGGCAGGCGTTTGTCCTCCAAAAGCCCTGGGTTCATCCAAACCAGCCCACATGGCTTGATAAGATGCATAATAGGCCATTGAAGCAGAGCTATTATATCTTTTCTGGTTAAATAATTCTACAGCATCATCAAGATATTTCCTGGCAAAATCTAAACGATATTTTATCATTTCTCCAATACCACCTGTTTTAAATAATCAAAAATTTACGTGATCCATACAGAAAGACCTCTGCCCCAGGTTCTATGCCGGCTACAATATCGCGGTATTTTCCCAACAGCTTTTTTTCCAGCGTCCCATGAGACCATTCCGAAAGCCCTTTCATTTTGTTATCTCCCTCTTTGACGAAATTGCCCAGGTATGGTAACGAATCATTAAAAGGAGGTCAAATGAAATCCAAGACTATTGGTTACAGGCTTATGGAAGCCATGACAAAGGATCAGATTGCCCATATGCTGGATGCTATATTTGACTTGTGGGGCAGCCGGAAAATAGACGATCTTTTGCACAAACTGAATAAAGACGTTGCTACAACGCTTTCTCGATTAGTTTTCTCTCAGACGTCTTCGCCAGAGGAAATTATCTCTGATGATAAATATAGAGAGGAATGGGAGCAGCTTTGGGATGAGTGGAAGGAACTTATCTATGAGGTCGGCGACGAGGAGGGGAGATATGCAGAGCAGGAACATCACTGGGAAGCGCCATACTTTGACGGGTACTCGTTAGCTGTAGATCTGGACAAAGTTGCGGAAAAGATGCTTCCCATTCTGGACAAAATATACAAAC
>JAIORT010000640.1 GCA_021107975.1 Bacteroidales bacterium
GATAAAGCCGGTAAAACATCCATACAACTTCCTGGTTATGACCGATATTTATTTCGTTTTCAAGATTTTCGGTTCTTGTTTTATAATTCCAATCTTTGTCGAAGGATTCCAAAATCCAGCCTGTCTCGGGGTCTCTCATTCTTTTCATAACCATCTTCATAATTCTTTCCGCCTGATGAAGATATTTGTCATTTCTTGTAGCAAGGTACAGATAAAGCATATAGCTTGAGACAGGGACAACTTCGGAAGAAAAACTCTTGCCATAAGATTTCACACTTAAATCCCTGTTTAACTGATTATAGAAACCGCCATTGATACTGTCGCGTCTTTTTGTTTCGGCAATTTCGTTTGATTTTTCAATATGCTCAAGCACATTTTTATCGTGTGTAATTAGATAATACAATGCCAATCCGGTGTTTGTATAAAATTGTATAAAGCTGCTTTTGGTTGTTTCAATCGGGTTCCCCTGTTTGTCAAGACAATCGTACCATCCGCCATATTCTTTGTCCCAGGCGTGTTCCAAAAGAAAATCCACAGCATCGGAAGCAATTTTTAAATATTTTTCTTCACCTGTAAAAAGATAAGCTACCGAATAGCTGAAAACATGCCGCGATATCATACTCGGATATTTTTCAGTTCCTTCAATTTGGTTCCAGTTTCTGTCGAGATGAGTAATAAAAGCACCGTCAACAGTATCGAGGGAATATTTTGTCCAGTATGGAAGGATATCCGTTAATGCCTGATTTTTCCAGAAATTTCCTTCAAAAACATTAGTGTCGGCAATGGTGGTTTTTTCAACATCAGTGCTTTCCAGATTTTTTGGATTTGAGCATCCTGAAATAATAAAATACGCCATTATAGCAAACAAAAAAAACAGTTTTGATTTTTTAATATAATTTTTCATTTTATAATTATTTTTCATTTTTTAATAATTTTTTTTAACGCAGAGTTGCAAAGACGCAGAGATAATTACCGATTAATTTTTTTATCCGTGTAAATCTGCGTTACCCGCGTCATCAGTGTTCTATTTCTTCAACTCCCTTATCGCTTTTTCAATCTGCATTGCACCCAACACAAACCACGAATTATTTCTTGTCCAGTATTCGTTGGTAAGATAGG
>JAIORT010000379.1 GCA_021107975.1 Bacteroidales bacterium
CCTCCTGTTGCACCTCCTGGTGCTGTGTGTGATAATGCTATCCCTCTTGCTTATGGTGGTGGTACTTATGCTGTAACCAACCAGACAAACTGCGGACTCGGTAATTTCTATGATAACACTTGTCTTGGATATTATGATGGTGGCGAAGACATCATTTATGAACTTACCGTTACCGGCGACTGGACAGTGAATATTACACTTGACCCGAAAGGGACAGCCTGGACAGGATTTTTAATTGCTGATGGTTGCCCCGATGTTGGAACTTGTCTTGATTTCAGTACCAATACCGGCGGTACAGCACATGCGATTGAAAATTTTGCGCTTACAGCAGGAATTTATTATATTATGGTAGATACCTGGCCGTCACCCGATTGTATTCCTGATTTTGACCTGACAATAGAAGAGTATGTACCGGCTTATTGTACTGCCGGTTCTGATCTGGAAGATGAATTTGTTGAAACCATTACCGTAGGAACCATTAATGACGGACCGTTCGCAGCTGATGGAATTACATATCATGATTATACTGCTACCAGTACTGATATGCAATTATCTGTTGGTTATCCTATTACTGTTGTAAATGGTACTGCTTATGCCAGTGATCAGTGTACTGTATGGGTTGACTGGAACCAGAACTTTGATTTCTACGATGCAGGGGAGCAATTCACTCTGACTAGTGTAGATGGTGGATTAACATTCACAGGAACGATAGTTCCTCCTGCTGGTGCCACTTTGGGAAATACCAGGATGCGTGTACGAATAAATTACACTGATACTCCTGATCCTTGTGGTAATGCAACTTATGGTGAAGTTTTGGATTATTCAGTAAATGTTATACCATAAATTATATACAAAAAGATAACATTGCGGAAAAAACCGCAATGTTATCTTTATTAAATATAAATTAAAAAAAAAAGGAAAAAATTTGGATTTTATTTGCGAAGATGTTATATTTGCAGTTCTTAATTTTTAAAAAACCAATTAATATTAATAAATAAAATGTTTTAAAGTATGAAAAAAAGCACGTTAATCTTCGCATTCTTAACTTTTTTAAGTTATGTAGCTATCTCTCAACCTCAGTTAACATGGCAGTTTGCCAATTATGAGGTGATCAATGC
>JAIORT010000968.1 GCA_021107975.1 Bacteroidales bacterium
TAATCTAGTTTTTGAAATGCTTCCTTGCGACCGGTATATTTTTCTCTCATTTGTGGCTTCATTAGTTTGCCTGTGGGATTCCTGAGAACAGGATCGAAAAGAACCTTTCGTGGAACCTTGTATGTAGCCAGTTTGGTTTTCGCAAATTCGATGATCTCTTCTTCCGTCATCGATTCCCCCTCTTTAAGCTGAACGATAGCCAGAACAACTTCCACCAGACGTTCGTCAGGGTACCCTATGCAGGCTACATCATCGATTTTGGGGTGATCCATCAAGGCATCTTCAATTTCTACAGGAAAGATATTTTCTCCCCCGGAAGTCACCATATCCTTCATACGGTCAACAATATAGAAATATCCTTCTTCATCCGTCTTAAGCAGGTCACCTGTATAAAGCCAGCCGTCTTTTAAGGTTTGTTCGGTCATTTCCGGGTTGTTATAATACTCTTTCATCATACGGTTGGTTTTAAATAATAGCTCGCCAACTTGTCCGGGAGGAAGTTCTTTCCCATCAAAATCGATAATCTTACCTTCTATTCCAAAGGTGGGTTTGCCGATGGAGCCCGGTTTTTGCAATACTTCGTCAGGATAAAGATTGAAAAGTCCTCCCCCTCCTCCTTCAGTAATGCCATAAATATTAGAAACACCACAAGGAAGTATATCCACAAGGCGTTTTAATACATCAAAGGGAACCGGTTGTGCCCCTATCTCCATATATTTCCAGTTTGAAAGATCATAGTCGGAAAGATTGATATCGCCGCTGCTTATGCTGTTTAATATGGCAATAGCGATAGGTACCACGAAAAGTACATCCGTACCTTTTTCTTCACTCATAGCCTCAATTATCCATTTGGGGTCGCTAAACTCTCTTAGAATTGTGCCTACAGCGCCCGTTGCATAAAAGGGAGCCCATAAAAACATTGTCCCGCTGTGATACAAGGGGAGGAAAAAAACATAATTATCATTCTTTTCAACAAAATAACTCATTCCATTGCCGATAGCAGTATTGTTAAGAGAATAATGGGTATGAAGCACAGGCTTTGGGGCGCCTGTGGTGCCGGAGGTGAACATCATGGCCAGGTAATGCTGGTCATCCACTTCAACCAAGGCTTCGGAAA
>JAIORT010000289.1 GCA_021107975.1 Bacteroidales bacterium
CATTCTGGGGACCTATGTCATGGACCATAATATTCGGTTTGTCATTCGCTACTTTCCTTACATTAATAATTGTTCCGGCAATGTATCATGTGTTGTATTTAGGGAAGGTTTGGATAAGCGGATTAACAAAGAAAAGTAATTAATCAATAGTTAAAAACTGTCTTACATTTTCCCATGACGCAAGATAGAAATAAGAAGCCAAAAACCCAGAATACCAGCAGCAAGGAACCCGACAACTCCAATAACTGGAATATCATTCCACATCGGAGGGATTTTCGAAAGCACTATTAAAGAAGAGCCAACTATAATTGAAGCTAAAACAATAGCAAATGAGATACGGTTACTGATTTGCTCGTGTGTGTTGAGCATAGGGTCAAGTCCTTTATGTTCAATGTCAATTTTAATCTTACCACCTTTAATTTTCCCTATAATCTCACGTATATCATAGGGCAATTCCTGCATTAATTGCCCCAACTCTTCCGCAGAAAAATATATGTCCTTAGCCAGTTTGAACGGGTGAAAACGATTTTTGATTACTTTTTTTACATAAGGCTCAACATGTTTAGAAAAATTAAAATCCGGATCTAATTTCTCTCCGTTTCCCTGTAGTATTCCAAGTGCTCTTCCTAATAAATATAAATCAGAAGGAATTATTAAATTATTTTCACGGAAAAATATTACAAAATCATTAAAAAGGGCCGATATATCAATTTGTTGTAATGACTGGTAATAATACCTGTCAATTAGTTCGGTTGTTTGTAATTCTATCCTGTTTATATTCAATTCTCCACTACTATCACATAGTTTAATAACATTCCTGGTAATTACATTGGAATCTCTTTTTACTACTCCAATCATTATGGATTTTATTAATTCCATAGTGCTTTTGGTTAGCGCACCCATCATTCCATAGTCTAAGAAACAGATAATATTATCGGGCAATACCAGAACATTCCCGGGATGAGGATCAGCATGAAAAAACCCATATTCAAATATTTGTTTTAAAAACAAATCGGCACCTCGTCTTGCAATAACTTTCGGATCAAGTTCAAGCTTTTTGATATGTTCAATATCTGAAATTTTGATGCCATCAATAAATTCCATTGTAAGGATTTTT
>JAIORT010000653.1 GCA_021107975.1 Bacteroidales bacterium
TTCTGTGCTAAATGAGTTTGGTCTGTTTGTTTAATCATTAATAGCACTAACGGATGAGCTCACCCGTCCTGAGTAGCCCTGAGCGCAGCGAATGGGCGTATCGAAGGGTCGGGTGGAGCGGGGGTTAGGCCTCAAATAACTAAATAATTTATTAAACATTAAGTTCATGGCGTAGGCGATGCCCTTTCCACCAAATCGGCTAGCATTATTTCTATACCTCGTAATATATCATCTGTGGAAGACTCGGATTTTCTCAATGTGCGCCATAGGGCATCGCGATAAACATCAGAGATTATTTTCCATTGACCTCCTTGGTAATGCAAAACAATTTCATGACTAAGGCCGCCTGATGATATAGTGGGATCTTCCGGGTTGGCTTCTACAGCACTTTCGCGGATCACATCAAAGCAATCTCCCAGTGATACTGTAGCCTTTTTGGTGGATTCGTCTATGTCAATAACTATATATCTTAGTGAAAAATCGTATTCTACATATAAAAGCTCATTCAATTCATAGTGTTTTCTTTCTACAGCCAGTTTACCCATTTCTGTTATCAGGAAATCCTTTGCTTCGGATCCATCGGATACCAGGTTGCCAAAGCCGGTTTCTTGGAAGTTCGCAGGAGGCGAGACACTAAGTGCCTGATAATGAATTTCGAAGTATTCCTGAATGACACTTTTTATCTCTTCCTGTTGGATTACTTGAGTGGGATTTAGTGTGGGGACGATGGTTAGTTGAGTTGGTAACGGTGTTCCTTCGATGGAAATTGTCGTAGATGACGAGGTGGAAATGGGCGTATACATAGCAGTTGACGAGGGGACAGACGTGTAAGAACCAGCGGGGGGAAAGGTTTTCATTGAGGTGGGTGTATCCACAGGAACACAAGAAGATAGAAAAAAGATTACTAGAGCATAGATCCACTTAGGTTTCATATCTTATGATGCCTACCTAGCAAAGGAATTTTTTCAACACATATTTTTTAAAACGGCCTAACGGATGAGCTCACCCGCAGCCGGGTCTTGTTTTAACCCCATCGCCTTTCCCAGGCGCCCGACTTAACCGGCTGTCGGGTGGAGCGGGGGTTATACTGCCCTAATAAGATGAACAATAATACCA
>JAIORT010000608.1 GCA_021107975.1 Bacteroidales bacterium
AAGGAATATTATTAATTTTTTTCATTTCAATGACTTTATTGACAGTCTCTAATTATTCAACAAAATCAATTGGGGTCAAAATCAATAAAATAGTAAATAATAGTCCATCCCTAACGGGACTTGCTTTTTTTTCGATTTTTATCCTATGACTTCCGTCATAGGTTACAATCAGGACATGCCTTCGGCATTTTTAGTCCCGTTAGGGACATTCTGTTTGTAACCCCGAACGACTGACAAAGGAAGGAGTTCGGGGGAAATAATAAAAAAATAACATAGTCCCGTTAGGGATGGTCTTCCTTTATTAAAAACCCGAACTCACGTTAATTAGCATTTAATCGAAAACTAATCCGGATTTATATCCATCCTCTTAAGATATTCAACCGTATTGGGTCCTTCATTAAACAGCAAATCAATAATACTTAAATTTGGAATGAATCCGTGATTTACCTCAAAAACTTGTGTGTATGCCGGAAAAACTATGTCAGGATTTTCTTTTTTTGGAGAGAAACGATTTCTAAGGTCAATAAACCTGTAATTATCTTTTTCAATAAATTTTTCAGTGTATATTATTTTAATATTTATGTCCAGAAGATAAAATAGCATTTCTAACAACTTTTGGTTATAATCCAGGAGGTACTTAAATGTTTTTGTGTAGAACGGTTCCAGTTCATCCCTGTAATAAAGGAAAAACGGTGAATGATTGTATGCTGACACTATTGAACGCCAATGGGTTTTTTGCCACTGCACGGAATTTGAGATTTTAATATCCTTAACTTTTGTATGATTTCCGTTCACTTTAATAACAGGTAAACTTAATGATTGCATTCCGTTTGCCCCGTAAATCAGACATCTGTTCCTGTAAGTCTGTTTTATGTAGTGTTCTTCTTTATCAATATAAGCTTTGTTGTGTTGAATTAACCAAACAAAGTATTCAACAGGACCTAAATAAGTTGAAGATAATAATATAAATTTAGTAGTTTTCAAATGGTGAAATTTAAAAAATTGTTATCAAAATAATAAATACAAAGTTATAAATATACTGATTAATTACAAAGAAAAGAGTATCCCCTCTACCAATCCCGTCTTGTAATTTGATTTGACCGGGGCTACATTTGC
>JAIORT010000778.1 GCA_021107975.1 Bacteroidales bacterium
ACAATGTTTAT
Organism: Bacteroidales bacterium; assembly: GCA_021107975.1. Taxonomy (GTDB): domain Bacteria; phylum Bacteroidota; class Bacteroidia; order Bacteroidales; family JAADJA01; genus JAADJA01. The sequence goes on from JAIORT010000778.1 coordinate 12, forward strand.
TGCGAAAGCACCGGGCAACCATCCTTTGAAAATTGTGAAATTACCGATGCTATTGGCGATGGTTTATCATGCTACAACTCAAGTCCCGGCATTATCAGTTCTACGTTTTCATATAATGGTGGAAATGGTATTTATCTTAATGGATCCAGCAATCCTGATATCGGCAACGATCCGGCTAATACATGTAATTTGTTTGGTAACGGGCCTTATGAAGTCTATAATAATACGTCAAATAATATTGATGCCCGCTATAACTACTGGGGAACTGGCGACTCAGCCATGATTGCTTCCAGGATTTACGATTACTATGATAACACCGCCAAAGGAATTGTTATATTTGAGGACTTTGCACAGATTCCATCCATACCGACAGCCACAACTTTGCTAAGTGGCAATGTGTGGTATAATGGCACTTTAACTGATATGGAAAATGCATTGATGGAGATCTTTGATTTTGGCGGAAGCCCTATTGAAAACACTACCACAAATGGCTCTGGCTACTATGCTTTCAGTTCTTTCACTTCAGGAAACTATACTATGGATATTACCCCGGATGATGTTTTCGGAGGGGTAAATTCAACAGATGCTCTCCTGATTCTTAACCATTTTGCCCACATAGATACGCTCGAAGGTATGGAGTTAGCTGCTTCGGATGTAAATTACAGCCAGACTGTTAACGGAACGGATGCCCTGTTCGTGATGAAACGTTATACCGGTATGATCACATCCTTCCCGTCCGGTGATTGGTTATACAATACTGAGAATCTTACAATAAATGGCAACCAGGTAGTTAATGATTTTGCAATGCTTTGTTTTGGTGATGTGAACTCATCTTACACTCCGGCGAAAAAAGACGGAGAAACTGTTTCTTTAGTTTATGAAGGAACTCAGATCATTCAGTCATTCACTGCTTTTGATTTTACGATTTCAATTAAAGATATGATCGAAGCAGGCGCTATTTCACTTGGTCTGATCTATCCTGAGGAATATATGGAAATAACCGGAGCCGAATTGTTAAATACAACCGGCAATGTTATTTTTACAATTGAAGACGGATTATTCCGAATTGCTTTTGCCGACCTTAATGGTGTGAATTATGC
>JAIORT010000914.1 GCA_021107975.1 Bacteroidales bacterium
TAAATCGTAAATCGTAAATCTATAATCCCCCTTATCCTCCTATATTACTAAACTTATTTACCCTGTTTTCCGAACCGGATTTAGGCTTCATATCTATTGCCTGCCTGAAAGCCTTCTCAATGCCCAGTTCCCTGACATCAAATTCAAGATCGCTAAAGAGACAAGGCTTTATCTTGCCATTAGCAGTTAATCTTAACCGGTTGCATATTTTACAATATCCGCCATCTCCGCCAATCACTCTTGAAAACACTCCGGTTTCCAGGTCCATTTCTTTGATAAACCGCACCTGAAGATTGTTTTTCTTACAGAAAGCTGCTACTTCCTGTGCATCAGGTTCTGAAGGAGATTCTTTTATTACACAATTAATTTTAATTGGAATAAGTCCGGCTTTTTTAGCAGCTTCTATTCCGTTAAAAACCGAATCAATAATACCAACTCTTGTAATCTTTTTATATTTTTCAGGGTCGAGTGTGTCAAGGCTTATATTAACACGGTGTAAACCGGCTTTAGCTAAAGGCACTGCATATCTGTCGAGAAAAACACCATTAGTTGTCATTGCCAGGTCTTTGATTCCGTCAATTTCAGAAATCATATTAACCAGATCAATAATACTCCGTCTTATTAGCGGTTCGCCTCCTGTTAACCTAACCTTATCAATCCCAAGTTCTACACCTGTTTTTACCACTTTCACAATATCTTCGAAAGAAAGGATGTCCTCATGTTTAATCAGGTCAACACCTTTTTCGGGCATGCAATATGTACACCTTAGGTTGCAGCGGTCGGTAACCGAAACTCTTAAATAGTTTATTTTTCTTTTAAATCTGTCGTACATCAACCAGGTCTTTCTATGTTTTATAATATTTCACTATCTATTTTAGCCTTCAAAATTATTAAATATCGAACAAGAATAGTAATTCATGCAAAAGGATATTAAAATTTTTATTAATTTTGTAAATTTAAAGAAATATATTATGAATTCTAATAGCATACAAATACCTTTATCAGAGTATCAAAATCTAAAAAAAACAATCGAATTATTAAGCGATAACAATCTATTGTCAAAAGTTAATAAATTAATTGATTTACTATTTGAGGAAAAATATGGTTTAT
>JAIORT010000876.1 GCA_021107975.1 Bacteroidales bacterium
TTGTGAAAGGGATTGTTCCCCTTCATCTTAGTTATATCCGGGTTTGGAAGCTTTTCTGCAAGGCTGTCGATCTTTTCGCTTACGCGCTTTCGGTCTGGTTTCGGGATCTTTTTAAGCGCTTTTGCAGCAGATCTTTTAACCTCTATCCTATATTTCAAAGCTCAAGTTCCTTTTTCAACTCTTCCCAGGGGATCGGTTCACCAAGCTCATTTTTAGCTTTCCAGGCATCTTCTATATCTATTTGATCCTCTAATTCCTGTAACAACTTAAGTTCCCTCATCGACACAATGGCAGCTATTGGCTCGCCCCGCCGGGTCAGAACAAACGATTCATCTCCGAAAGCTACTCGATTAATAATATTAGCAAATTTTTTCCTTGCATCAGCGGTAGTTATTTTATTTAACATGACAAATATCCTCATGAATTATTATGAACATTACGTCCTTTTTGTACATGTTGTACTTTAAACCAATTCGGTTGTCAACTGATATTATTATCAAAAATATAAGAAGCTTTTAACAACGCCATTCTCTCAGATGGTGATGGCGGGCGTTCGGCAACAAATAGTGACCCTTCTTTGCCAGTTCATCCTTCTGCAACTGCTCATATAACTGGGAAAAACATTTTAAGAATAGGCCAATCCAGACTGGTTTTCATTGAAGCGTGACAACGGCAATTTTGAAGTCAAAATCATCCTTCTCAAATGTTGAATGCTATCCTGTTTAAGACCTGCCTATCCATCAGCCAGCCCGGGCAAGGTGGTTTTCTGTTGACCATAACTAGCTAATTTGATATAAATTTTATAGATGCTGTGGGGTTTCGTGTCATGGGCTCAGTGAGGAAGGGCATTTGTGGCAAGGGCTCGTAAATGAAGCGGGAGGCACGTATTTTGGAGCGATATGCGCTTTTTCTACATTCTAATTTATTAGCAGAACCGGCACGCCATCTGTGAGTCTCTCCTTGTGTTATTTCTAAGGCGGTCAAAAGAATAATGAAAAAATAATTCAATGTGGGATGTCTCCTCTTTCTCCATACTTTGATTAAAACTATAAAACTGAAGGATGTCCCAGAAATTCATATGTGTCAAACGTAGATCTGACCCCTTTGC
>JAIORT010000158.1 GCA_021107975.1 Bacteroidales bacterium
AATTGCTATTGGGATTGGCTGGTGTTGTCATCATCATAGGCGGACCTGTATCACCTTCAGCCAATACATTACTGAGTGTGGAATAATAATCGTAAGTTGCCTTGTCTAATGTTAATAATTCAACAATTGCAGTATCATTCAATTGTAGAATTGTTTCATCTTCAAAATCATTAAAATCATAAGAATTTCCATTGGTATATTTTTCATTCTATAATAATAGTTTTAGAATTTATAGTATAAACACCAAAATATCCCATTGCACCATTACTTATATTTGATACCGGATTAACAGGTGTAGAGCTACCGGAAATAAAGCCCGGTCCGCTACTACTTTCAATAAGTGTATTATAATAATCGTAAGTATCTTTGTTTAGCGATAATAATTCGACAGTAACAGTATCATTAATTTGGAATGTTTTCATTCTTAATGGCATCTGAGTTTCGTTTCCATTAAATATTTTATCATCACTTAAAATAAAATCGCTGCTACTATTTAGTAAAACACCATTTTCATAAACTTTAAAACGATAATAATTGCTTATTCCGGCAGGGTCGGTAAAATGACATTTGACCATATAACCTTCATCAAAACGAGGTGTAGCTTCAAAAAACTCAGTACTTAACGTGTCAATATTTATTTTTTCGGGCATTTCTGATATTGCTGTATATTCCATATTTTCAACCTCAACGGAAAGTTCGTAAACAATTCCGGTAATTCCTTGTAAATTGGTGGTTTGATAAATACCCGGGTTTACTTCCGACAAGGTTTCTGAATTTCCCAGATTATCGCTTATAATAACATTTGCATAAGAAACAGCAGGATAAATACCGGGTTCAAAGTAGTCGCCTGTCTTTGTAAGTTTTACGGTTTGTTCTACTGTTTGATCAGTTATCACTGCTTCAATTACGAGTTTCGGTTCAATACTGTCCAAATCAATCTCTATCACATCTTCGCAAGCAGTTAATGCAAGAAGGGAGAGGAGTGTTGCTATTTTTATTTTTTTCATTATTTTTTATTTTTTGGTTTTACTATTATTCTATTCCCGAAGTATCAGCGATTTTTAAGCTATATTTAATTTTATAAACATACAACATAAATAACTGAA
>JAIORT010000941.1 GCA_021107975.1 Bacteroidales bacterium
TAATATATTTTTGTAATTTTACCAAACGAAAAATGAAAAAGAACATTGCAGTATTATCAGGTGGTTATTCCGGTGAATTCGAAATTTCGGTTCAGAGCGGACAAGTGGTTAAAAAATACCTTGACAACGAAAAGTATAACATTTTTCCAATTTTGATAAAGGGCAAAGACTGGTATTATAAAGATGAAGGGAATCAGAAAATACTCATTGATAAAAATGATTTTTCTTTAACAATAAAATCAGAGAAAATCCGGTTCGACTGCGTTTTTATAGCTATTCACGGCACACCCGGCGAGGACGGGAAGCTGCAAGGATACTTTGATATGTTAGGCATCCCTTATACATCATGCAATCAGGCAACTTCGGCTTTGACTTTCAATAAGTATTTCTGCAAGAATTATATTCTGAATTTCGATGTTGCAACTCCTGAAAGTATTCACCTTGTAAAATCAAACAAACCCGATATTTCTGACATATTGCAAAAATTTAATCTCCCTGTTTTTGTAAAACCCAACAACGGAGGCTCAAGTGTGGGCATGTCGAAAGTCCATAATCAGGAAGAACTTGAACCGGCAATAAAAAAGGCATTTGCGGAAGATGATGAAATATTGATTGAAGAATATATTGAAGGACGGGAGATAACCTGTAGTGTTATACAACACAAAGGAAAACTCATCATTTTTCCTGTTTTGGAAATTATCTGTAAAAAGGAGTTTTTTGATTTTGAAGCAAAGTATGACCCCGCGTTGGCAGAAGAGGTGGTTCCTGCCAGGATTTCAAGTGATGTGGAAATAAGTTGCAAAGAAACCTCAGCCTTGCTTTATGAAAAGCTGAATTGCAAAGGTGTAGTTAGATTCGATTATATATTTAATGATTCGGGTTTGTATTTCTTAGAGGTGAACACAATTCCCGGACTTACCGAAGCCAGTATTGTCCCGAAAATGGCGAGAAGTTACGGGTTGTCGCTCGAAGAGTTGTTTTCGATGATGGTGGAGGAAGTATAAAAAAATCCGAAAACTGTGAGTTATCGGATTTTTTATTTATACTGAATAATCAATGTTCTCTCCGGCAATCGTAATTGATAAAACCGTACATAGTTAATCAA
>JAIORT010000719.1 GCA_021107975.1 Bacteroidales bacterium
GAATATTTAATTAAAGGAGAATAATTATATATTTGAAGAACCAAACGTTCAGTATAATGAATATAAAGATTTTACTACATTACGGCGTTGGCAGGATGCACAAGATGAAAAACACAATCCTGTTTTTTTTATGCCTTGTAACGAGTTTATACTGCTACTCTCAGTATTCGGTTCAAATAGCCTTGCTGAAATACAGCGGCGGTGGCGACTGGTATGCCAATCCTACATCATTGCCTAACCTGATAAAATTTTGTAATGAGAATATCAATACAAATATCAACCCTGAGCCTGCCACCGTTGATGTGGGAAGTCCTGAAATTTTTAATTACCCGTTAGTCCATATAACCGGACATGGCAATGTTGTTTTTTCAAATCAGGATATTAAAAATTTACGTGAATACCTTGTCGGTGGCGGGTTTTTGCATATTTCCGATAATTACGGATTGGATAAATTCATTCGCAGGGAGATGAAACGGGTTTTCCCCGAACTGGATTTCATGGAACTTCCGTTCGACCATCCCATTTATCACCAGGAATACGATTTTAACCAGGGTTTGCCAAAAATCCATGAACACGACGACAAACCTCCTCATGGCTTCGGCTTGATTTACGAAGGAAGGCTGGTCTGTTTTTACGATTATGAATGTGACCTGGGTGATGGCTGGGAAGACCCGGAAGTTCACCACGACTCGGAGGCTACTCGTTTAAAAGCATTAAAAATGGGAGCGAATATTGTGCAGTTTGTGTTTATACAATAAGTAGGCTATTGATTGATATATTCATTAAAAAAATAGTTATCGTTGTAAAAATTATAAAAAATGTTAGCAATAAAAGGTATATACGACGGTAATAATATAATCCCAATTGAAAATATAACTTCAGATGGAAATGAAATAAAAAACGAATTTATTCGGGCAGTTCGTATTTTTGACCTAACAGGTAGAGGCAAGGCATGCAGGGCAGTTACCTGTTTGGTCGAAAATGATTAACTGACCTAACAGGTAGGAAGGCAGGCATGCAGAGCAGTTACCTGTTTGGTCGAAAATACGGAGATGCAAACTAACTGAAATGCAACCTAACAGGTTCAAGACAACCTGTTAGGTT
>JAIORT010000072.1 GCA_021107975.1 Bacteroidales bacterium
AATAGAATTTCAGGAAACATTTTATTGTATAAATTAAAAACCAAAAGTATAAAAATTTTATTTCACTGAACAGGAATGTTGGAATAATGGAATAATGGTGTAAGGAACCAATTAACTAATTAACCATTTCACCATTTCACCATTTTTCAATACAACTTTTCTCTTTTTAATAAATATGGCAGTAAAATTTGTTCGAACCCACGATTGATATCGGCTTCGATGAAATCGATCCTGTATTGCCCGCATTTCAGCTTTAATTCGTTTTTATAGGCTGTGATTTTTTTGGTGTATATCTCTTTAACCTCATTAGGAGTAACCTTTAGTTCCTGTCCCGATTCCAGGTCGATGAATTTATACGGGCGGTTTTCATAATTGAAATCAATTTCTTTTTGTTTGTCAATAACATGAAAAAGAATGACTTCATGCTTATTATGCTTTAAATGCTGTAAGGCAGAAAACAGTTCATCTGCTGTTGAGGTACTTTCAAGCATATCGCTGAAGATGATCACAAGCGAACGTTTATGTATCTTCTCGGCTATTTCATGAAGTGTTGCTGTGGCAGAAGTCTTTTTTTGTGTATTTACCGGAAGAGGTTTAAGTAATTTTTCCAGTTCGGTATAAAGAAATTTCTGATGGACAGAACTTGATTTGTTTTGGGTTAATATCTCAATAGTATCACTAAAAAGGCTCAATCCGAAGGCATCTCTTTGTTTTTTTAACAGGTAAATCAAGGCTGCTGCCGCATAAACCGAAAAGGTGATCTTATTCGGATTATCAATTGATATTTTATCTTTAACCGGAAAATACATCGAGGATGAAACATCGAGAATGATGTGGCAGCGCAGATTTGTTTCCTCCTCGTAACGTTTCACGAACAGCTTATCGGTTCTGCCGTATAATTTCCAGTCGATATGCTTGATTGATTCTCCGGTGTTGTACAGGCGGTGTTCGGCAAACTCGACCGAAAAGCCATGAAAAGGACTTTTATGCAAGCCGACAATAAATCCTTCAACTACTTGTTTGGCGATGAATTCGAGCGAACCAAATTGCTGAAGCCGGTTGTGGTCGATGAAGTAATCCAAATTCGGGAAGGTTGTTAGTT
>JAIORT010000293.1 GCA_021107975.1 Bacteroidales bacterium
AAGAATAATATTATCACCCGTTTTCAACTTGTCTTCCCATTCCCAAAGGCAAAGCGGAATGGTTCCGTTTGTGGTATTGCCGTACCTTTGAATATTTATCATCACTTTATTTTTATTCAATCCTATTCTTCTCGCTGTGGCTTCGATAATTCTCAGATTAGCCTGATGAGGCACAAGCCAGACAATATCGTCGGTAGTCAGCTTGTTTTTCTTCATAATCTCCATTGATATATCTGCCATATTTGAAACAGCAAATTTATAAACCGACTTGCCTTCCTGGTAAACAAAGTGCTCACGAGCATCCACAGTCTCATGCGAAGCAGGTTTCACTGACCCCCCGGCTTTCTGATGCAAATACACCCTGCCCGAGCCATCAGTCCGAAGTATGGAATCTATAATCCCGTTTCCATCAGCGGATGGTTCCAAAAGCACTACACCGGCAGCATCTCCGAAGATTATACATGTTGTTCTGTCGGTATAATCAATTATTGAAGACATTTTATCTGCTCCGAAAACCAATATTTTTTTATATGTTCCTGCTTCAATAAATTTTGAAGCCATTGTTAATCCATAAATAAAACCTGAACATGCTGCATTAATATCAAAACTAAAAGCATTTTTCAAATCCAGTTTATCACTAATTATATTAGCCGTAGCAGGAAATTGCATATCAGGAGTAATGGTTGCACATATAACAATATCTATATCATCGGGATTAGTCTTTGTTTTCTTAAAAAGTTCTTGGGCAGCCTTAACTGCCATATCAGAAGTTCCTAAACCTTTTCCTTTTAAAATATGCCTTTCTTTAATACCGGTTCTGGTTGTTATCCATTCATCAGTAGTATTAACTAAAGTTTCCAGTTTTTTGTTTGTAAGGATATAGTCAGGTACGTAAGCATGTATTCCTGTGATTGCAGCTCTATTATTCATCATTTGTGATTTATTTTTTATAACAAGTTGCAAAACTAATAATAATATAATTTACTTTTGCACAATAATTCATAATTTGTGCAGTTGAGTAATATTAAAAGTTTTTATTATGAGTGTTGCAAGTTCAAAAGATATCATTTTAGAAACAGCCCGGAATATTTTTCAAAGGTT
>JAIORT010000194.1 GCA_021107975.1 Bacteroidales bacterium
GCTTATTAAAAGACTCCTTTCTGGGGATAAAATTAGTCCCCTTGAGCAGGGGGGAAGCGCTCTGTTTTATCAGTACTTATGACAGGCCATTTCTCCTCAGCAAAGTAGCCGGAATATTCACCATCAACGATTGCCACATCCTGGAAGCAGATATCAAAATTAGGGATGGAGTTGCAACAGACCTTTATAAAATTCGCTTCCCTCGTAAATATGAACCTCCTCTTCTGGAAAGCATGCTTTTTACTTCACTTCAAAAAGTATTAAAAGGTGAAACAAATATAGAAAAAGAAATATTCCTGTGGGAAAAAAAGCGCGAAGTAATACAAGATCAAATTGTTCCCAGGTTTGAAAGCATCAGCGAAAACCAGTCTGCCTTAATCATAAACACATCAAACAAAAAAGGTCTTCTTCATAAAATTGCATGGGCTCTGTCACTTGCCGGAATGAACATCGAAAGAGCGATTATTTCCGCCACCGAGGACATGAAGGCGGAAAATGTCTTCTGGATCAATCAGCGCTACGGAGAAAAAATCACATCTGAGTACCGGAAAAAAGTACTCGACCTTTTGCAGATTGTCGTCAATGAAGGAAAAGACCCCTTAGAGCAGATATTCAGAAAAGAGATCAACATGATCTATCGGCAGCAGCTAAGAAGGCGCGGGAGCGGATTCCATACAGCACAGCTTTATGCTGATACCCACCTCAGGTTGATCAAGGGGCTTTTTGACCGTATTAAACTCGAACTCGATATCTCCGATCAACCTGTCCTCATTGGTGTATATGGAGGCATCGGCAGCGGTGCTATAGGATTTACCAGTGATATTGACTACATCTTTCTTTTTGATGGTGAAAGGAGAGAAGAGTATGACAAACTGAAAAGAATCTTGAAAAACGAATTTGAGCGAATATGCGGGCTGGATGTTGATGAATCTTTCCTTTCGTATCATATCAATTACTTCTACCTGGGAAACTATGATGGAGAAAGTATAATCTCCTTTGATGACTTTTTTGGTTACATTAATTACATAGACGATTTGCGCAATCAGACAGACAACAGATTGTTTGAACCGCAGTTTTTTCATTATCCGTGGGCATTCTC
>JAIORT010000212.1 GCA_021107975.1 Bacteroidales bacterium
TCACGGGACTTTCCGTTTTGTTCCCCTCCTTACAAAAAAGGCAGATGATTGATTCATTTTTCACTTTTAAATTATTTTTATATTTTTGCAGCAAAATATAAGAAACTAACAAATTAATAAAAATTAAAAATTAACTATGAAAAAATTAGGTTATTTATTAGGATTAATGCTCATTGCTGGCATGGTTTTCACTTCATGTAAAAAAGATGATGATGAACCGGAAGATTTAAAACCATCCATTGCATTTAAAACAAGTGGAGATTACATTTCATCAGATGTTACTCTCAATCAAGGAGAATCCATTTTAGTTGGCGTTTTGTGCTCTTCAAATCAAAATTCAGGGAAGAAGCTCACAAACTTTAAAATCTACATGATAATAAATAATGTTACCCAACCCGCAATGGTTGACTCCAGTGGCTTTAGCGAAGGTGTCTTTGAAGCTAACTACACAATTACTTTCCCCGACGTTTTAGATGGTAAGCTTTATGCCGAAATTACAGATAAAGATGGACAAAAAAATAGCTTATCTTTCAATGTTACTGTTGAATCTGCCGGTGATCCCGTAAGCTCAAATCTAAATGTAACTATGGGATCATTTAATGATAACGATTTTGGCAGCTTTTACTCAACTTCTAACCATACCATATATTTTAAAGCAGAGGCAGAAAACAACCAGGAATTAATAGATTTTGCCTTCTTTAAAGGTGGATCTACTCTAAATACAATTGCAGCAACGGCAGCCCAGAATGTTAAAGATGTTTTCCAGCTTAACTGGACAACTTATAATGATACAAAAATTGGACATGCTTCTATTGATGCTGCTGAATTTGATGCTATTGGCGATACTTATCAATTCCCTGAATTCACCGGAACAGAAAATGAAGTAAATGCATTATCTGAAGATGATGTTTTAATCTTTAAAACTGTTGAAGGAAAGATTGGATTCATTAAAGTTAACAATTTCAATGGTAAAGGAGATAAAATAAACATAGATGTGAAAGTCCGGCAATAATAAAATTAAAATATGAAAAAATTAAGCTATTTATTAGGATTAATCATCGTTGCAGGAATTATATTTAATGCTTGCAAAAAAG
>JAIORT010000286.1 GCA_021107975.1 Bacteroidales bacterium
ACATTACGTTTCCTAATTTGACAAAACCCCAATCAAATGTTCCTTTTTCAGGAACTGTTTGTAACAAAGTAAATCCAAGAATATTTGTGTAATATTCCAATGTCGTGTTTACGTTTTTTACCATTAGATTTGGTGTCAATGATTTTAATTCCATAGTTTCTCCTGTTTAAAATTTAATAATGGTCAAAAATACTACAGTTCAAAATGCAATGCTTTGGAAAAAAACGACATTAGGACAGTGGAATAAATAAATTACCAATCTGGGTTTTATAACACACTGATTCATTGTTTGTTGAAAATACACAAATAAGCAACTAAATAATTCCACGTCCCTTATCTGAAATCGGAAGGTATTTGTCCCGAAAATCGTTTGATTTCATTAGTTAAATGTGAATGATCGTAATAACCATTATCAAATGCTATGTGTAAAAGGCTTTTGTCGGGGTTGTTTGCGATACTTTTTATTGTTTGTTTGAATCTGAAAATACCGGTAAATTCTTTTACTGATACTCCAATTTTATTTTTAAACCTTCTTTCCAATTGTCGTAAACTGATATAGTGGTTATTTGCCAGTTTGCTAATGTTTATCGGCTCTGAAGAATTTAGGATAAAATCAGTTACAGATGAAACTAAAGAATCAACAGGTAATTTTTTTGTGTTTAATATTTTATAAATAATACTCTCAATAAGTTTTAATTTATTTTCAATATTTTTTTGCTTTTTTAATTGCTCTAGTTTTTCAAGGTTTAATTCAGGAATTATTTCAGAGGCATCAACAGTCTTATTTTTTATTTCAAACAATGGATAATCTGTTAAGTTGCTTAATTGCCCGGATTTAAAACGAATTCCTAACAATTCCGAACCGGCGAGTAATGAAACATCAAAGAATTTTGTCATCATTCCCGATATTGCAATTGTTTCTTTCGGAATAGCATTATTAGATTTACCAAGATTGAAAATAATATCTGCACAACCATCAGGCAAAATCCTTTGATTCTCATTCCGGTTTAAGTTTGAAAACAACCAATAAGAGTCAATGAGTTTTTCTAATTTCTTCGATGGTTTAAATTTCTTGTAGTTCATTTTTTTTAATT
>JAIORT010001000.1 GCA_021107975.1 Bacteroidales bacterium
TGCAACACGTTACCAAACATAAAAAAACATGCAATTATGAAAACAATAATTTATTTAATACTCTTGAGTATGTTGAACACTACAATTTTTGCGCAAGTACAATCTAATTGTGAAATCACATCGGAACTTGAGTATTATTACAAATATGATGTAGCAGACTTAACGATAAATAGATTGTTTACATATAATTCACCCGACACAAATCAGATTATCATACCACAAGTTCATCAAGACTCAGTTTGGAGAGGGTTAGCAGCAATTTTTAATGCATCAACAATCCCTGAAAGAGATTCAGTTTTTGATATTTATTGCATTCACAATATTTCTAGATTGACTAAAATGTTATTGCCCCACATTTATATTGAAGTTGACACCTCGATTAGCTGGACAAACAATTGGCTTAATGGTGAAATAGTGACTGGCTATAGTGAGTTAGATGATTTTATTTATACCTATAATTATAGCATTTTTTCAACAAATCCTAATTATGCAACCCTGGTAATATATTCCGATACAATAATAAATTCATTTGCAATTAGCGATAGCTTGACTTCTTTTAATGGGATTGAAGCGGCTGAACCAATACCAATGACCGTTGATGCCAATAGAATTGAATACTCTGTTGAAGGTGAATATCAATATTTTACTTTTACATTGGCTTGGGGCGATTGCATGGCTGGCTGTATTTATAAGCATAAATGGGAATTTAAGGTTCATTATTCAAATTGTACAGTTGAATATTTAGGACTGGAGACCAATGCCAATAACAACTTTCCAAATCCAATTAATTGCAATATCACATCTGTTAGTGATATCGATATCAATCCGGATATTATTTCTATCTACCCAAATCCTTCAATTGACAAGATTTCAATAAAAGGTGAAAGTATCCAAAATATTGAATTGTTAAATGGAATAGGACAATTTATTACTTCAATTAGACCTAATAGCAATCAGACAACAATCAACATTGAAGACTTAAAACCTGGACTATATTTCTTAAAGATTGACATTGATGGACAATCAATAAACAAGAGATTTATTAAAAAGTAAAATACGTTTGGTAACAGCAAATCGTAGCCCTTAGCCGC
>JAIORT010000761.1 GCA_021107975.1 Bacteroidales bacterium
ATAGGAAAAGATATTGATTTATCTGATAATAAAATAAAACGGTGGAAATTAATGTTTAAAGTTACCATCTTTCAGTCCAAGATGGTTTCTCGTCCAATTTCAGGCATACTGCATATCTTAGTTTATGTTGGGTTTATTATTGTGAATTTTGAAATGCTTGAAATTATTATAGATGGCATTTCCGGCAGTCACAGGTTATTTTCCTTTACCGGACCAATATATACTATACTTATTTCTACGTTTGAGTTTTTTGCTTTGTCTGTAATTATTGCCTGTATTATTTTTCTGGCACGCCGTAATTTATTTAAAGTTAAAAGGTTCTGGAATAAAGAAATGACATTGTGGCCTCGTTCGGATGCAGCTATTATTCTTATTACAGAAGTTTTTTTAATGAGTGCAATTTTGATAATGAATGCCAGTGACAGTATATTACAAGAACGTGCTGTTGACCATTACGTGAAAGTGGGGTCATTTCCGTTAAGCAGTTTACTTATTCCTTTTTTAAACGGACTACCAACAAATACACTGATTTTTTTGGAACGTTTCGGATGGTGGTTTCATATAATCGGAGTATTGATATTTTTAAATTATATTCCGTTTTCAAAACATTTTCATGTTTTCCTGGCTTTTCCGAACGTATATTTTTCCAGGTTGGAGCCGACAGGCAAAATGTCGAATATGCCTTGTATTACTAAAGAAGTTAAGTTAATGCTTGATCAAACATTTGAATCCCAACCTGATGAAGAAAATTTAGAAGAAGTTGTTTTTGGTGCTAAGGATGTTAAAGATCTTACATGGAAAAACCTGATGGATTCATATACTTGTACCGAATGTGGAAGATGTACTTCACGATGTCCCGCAAATATTACAGGTAAGCAATTATCTCCCCGAAAAATCATGATGGATGTTCGTGATCGTCTCGAATTTCTTAGTAATCGAAACACCAGAAAAAATTTAATTAATAAAAAATCATTATTTGACTTTATACAAGCGGAAGAAATCTGGGCATGCACAACTTGTAATGCCTGTGCAATAGAATGTCCTGTAAATATTGAGCCATTGGCAGTAATACTTGAAATGCGCAGATATT
>JAIORT010000532.1 GCA_021107975.1 Bacteroidales bacterium
ATACCATCTATTTTATCCATTTTTAAGTCAAGAAAAACAAGATCATACTTATTGGATAGCGCTAATTCTAAGCCTTCGTAAGGCTCTGTTTTAGAGTCCACATTATACCCTTTATCCGATAAAATTCTTGTAAAGCTTTCACAAACGACAGCTTCATCATCAATTACCAGTATTGAATGTTCTGAGTTCATAATAACCTCCGTTTTTTAATTAATATTTTGGCTTTAAAGCCTTTTTTTATTTTTAATTATTTACAATTTATACTTAGGCAATAAGCATTCCAGAACTCCTTATAAAAATGAAGGTAAAATTCATTCGTTGCGAATAGCCTTATAATCAGATAATAGCTGAAATAATAATAAATAAATTGCAGAATGATTTTTTGATTATTAAGATTAAATAAGGATTTTTTGTTTAAGGAATTTATACAGTGTATAAAATAATATACACTTATTTGCAAAATATCAATATCCTTGAAATTGTAAACTCTGCGCCTTTGCGCCTCTGCGTTTAGAATATTTGGTTGAACGCTGAGACGCAGAGACTTTATTTGCGAAATATCATTATGAAAAATCTTTAGAACTTATTTTATACGTTTTTAAAAGTTGGTGGAAGTTAGTACGTTGCATTCCCACATCCTCTGCTGCATTGCTGACATTTCCACCTGACCGTTGAAGTGCTTCAATAAGAAATTGTTTTTCTACTTCCCTGACAGCATTTTCTTGAATTTGTTGTTTAAGCTCTTTGAATTCATTCCATTTTTGCGGTAGTTTGTGTATTAAATCCTGAAACTGTTGATTCTTAAATTCATAAGGTAGATGAGCCGGTTCAACAGTTTCAGAATCACAAAGAATAGCCAGCCTTTCCACAAGATTTTTTAATTCCCTGACATTCCCGTGCCAATAGTAGTTATCCATTAATGTAATGGTTTCGGGAGCGAAATTTTTTACTGTTGTTTTGTTTTTCTTTCGAAATCTTTCTAAAAATGTTAAGGCTAATCTGAGAATATCTTCTTTGCGTTCGCGTAACGGTGGGATATGAATTGGAACTACCTGCAAACGATAAAAAAGGTCTTCCCGGAAAGTCC
>JAIORT010000145.1 GCA_021107975.1 Bacteroidales bacterium
ATGCACTTAGAAAGGAGCTAAAAATTATGAAAAGCCCAACTCTCCACCGGAACATTTTCCAACGAATACTTGGAATCTGTGCCACTAAGCAGCCATCCGATGAAGATTGCTGGAAATTCGAAAATGGTAAGATCATCGTGGATCTCGCTCGCGCACCTGAACTTACCATACAAAACGGAGCTATTCGCCTCGAAAAGAAGAACCTCCCTGAGCGAGTGCTGGTGATACACGGAGATGACGGTGAGTACTATGCCTTTCAGAATCGCTGTACCCACATGCATCGGCGTCTGGATCCGGTTCCGGCAGCACAGCAGGTTCAATGTTGCAGCTTAGGCAAATCAACTTTCGACTATAAGGGCAAAAAAATTTCCGGGTCGGCGACAAAGGATATCGATACTTACACGATAAACGTTGAGGACGGCAAATTGCTGATTACTTTATAAGGAAAGAACACAGGTAGTATCACATCTCTGTAAAATAAATGAGTGTGAAAACATTCTGCTATCCGGTAAAGGTCGCTTCTGGCATAGGAAGTGAAGCCCTGACAGGTAATAATTCACACCGAAATAAGTCTTAAACTTTTAACGTATAACTTACTATTTTCACCCACCGCTTATCAAATGAATTACCGCCACATTATCACCATCCTTAATTTTTACCCTGTCCCGTTCATCTCTTTTTACTAATTTTCCATTCACCTTAGTAACAAGCAGCCTGAACGTGAAATTCTTTTTTTTAATAAGTTCCTGAACAGTGAGTATATCAGCATCTATGGTTTCTTTGCGGTTGTTTAGTGTTATTTTCATATGTTTAAATTGCCACAGATTCACAGATTATCTGTGAATCTGTGGCTTTTATTATTCTTTCAATTTTCTTTTAATCATTCTAATGTGTGGTTTCTTTTAATACAATTTCTAAAACCGTATTCGCCTGCATATTGGCTACTATTCCAACCCTGGGCGCTAATGGTGGCAGGTTTTCAGCAATCTCCGTTTTTTCATCGCCGCATATATATAAATTGCCTTCCTGTCTGAACCCGATCGAATTATTATCGCCCCATCCTGCCATTCCTAATCCGACAAC
>JAIORT010000251.1 GCA_021107975.1 Bacteroidales bacterium
GTCACATCTTGAATTAACCTGGTAATAACCTTCTTCGGTAGCAGTAAAGAATGCTGCTGCAGGACCACCACCCAGAGAATAAGGAGGAGGTGTTGCAAGGGTAAACTCACCATGTTCATCATAAGATTTATTATCGAAATCAACAGGAGTCCAGATATTAAAAGGTATTACCTGTCCAAGCCCTGCAGGAGCATCTGGGTTTTGACCTTGATAAGCTCTTGCCCTGCTCTGATGATTGAAATCAATAATACCTGGTTGTGCATTTTCATTATGGATTTCCATCATAGTAAACGGATCAAGGTAATTTAAAGGAGGAGTTACAAATGCCCCGTCGCAAATTTTATAGTTATTATTCATTAAACCCTGCATATCCTGAACAAGCCCAACAGCATAATTACGACCTGGAATAGCATAACCCACTGATGCATTTCCGGCGCCGGGCTGGTCAATCAGAAACTGTGGCATTATATTGCCAAAATTATCAAATAAATGAACATTTGTAGATGGAGCAAAAGCCATTGGAACTCCGATACCAATCCAACCTCCATTTAAATATGAATTACCATTTGCTAAAAGACGTATTCCGGCATTTCCGCCAGAGTATAGTTGCATAATACCATTGGCTCCGCCATTGTCGTTAATATCGGCGAGCATCAAATTTCCAACACCTGTAAAGTCCCAGATCTCAAGTTGACCGTCAACCCTTGAGTTAGAAATCACCCCTGGTCCTGCCTGATGTACATAAAATTTATAAGCTAATGGGTTAGTATTTGTACCTATTACAGCATTGTCTCCCGTATTACTTAAATAAGTATCAGTCCCACTTCTCGACCACAGGCTTCCGTAAGAAAGTTCTGTCCAGCTTGGTGTTCCTGATGTACCTGCATTGTAGAAGAAACTGTTTGAAGAAGTACTGTAATACAATAATCCGTTTGCCGGAGTAGAAGGTGCACTTGATAATCTTGGAACAAGCATACCAAGTGAAGTAGAATAAACATCCAACACTGCTGAAGCATCTGCTGTGTGTGAAGCATCGCTAATGCATGTGTTTTGTGCATTTATAGTTCCTGTTAAAAGGA
>JAIORT010000859.1 GCA_021107975.1 Bacteroidales bacterium
AATTGGATAATTCTTCAAGTTATAATATAGTATTTCTCAAGTGAGAAATGTTAATAATTAATAGATGAAGCAAGGATGTATAGTTATACCATGCTATAATGAATTTGACAGGTTCGATGTTGAATCATTCGAATTTTTTTGTAAACAATCAAATAATATTTTTTTTTACCTGGTCAACGATGGAAGTAAAGACAGTACCTTATCCCTGTTAAATCAAATCAGTAAAAAATTTCAAAATGTATCCGTAATAAATCTGGAAATAAATAAAGGTAAAGCAGAAGCTGTTAGAACAGGAATATTATGTGCTTATAAAACCGATAAATTTTCTTTTATAGGATTTTGGGATGCCGATTTTTCTGTTTCACTCAAAGAGCTTTTACGGTTACGGAAAAAGTTTATGGATAATTACGTATTTGTTTTCGGGTCCAAAATAAAAAAGCTTGATGCTACGATAATCCGAAAAAAATACAGGTATTATCTTGGAAGATTATTCGCAATGGTTATTTCAACAATGTTTAAAATTGAAGCGTATGATACACAATGCGGAGCAAAAATTTTTCATAAAGATATTATTCCATTTTTGTTCGATGAGTCATTTCAAAGCAGGTGGTTTTTTGATGTTGAATTGTTCATTAGGCTTAAAAAGAAGTTTAATTCGGAATGGTTAAAAACAAATTGTTTTGAATTACCGGTAAACTCGTGTATTGATAAAGGCGGGTCAAAATTTAAGTTCAAAGATTTTCTAATGGCTCCCGTTGAAATTTTTAAGCTATACTTGAAATACAGATAATGGATATTTATGAATCCCGGTTACAAGTTTTGTTATAGTGTGGATTTTTATTCTTTGTTCTTAGTATCAATTATAATAGTAACCTGTCCGTCATTAATAAGTTCTACTTCCATTATAGCTCCAAATTCACCGGTTTTAAAATATAATCAAAAGCCGAATTAAGACTCTTTCAGGTGTAGCGCACTCATTCCGACTCTTCCAGGTGCTTCGCACTCTGGAAGGTCTCTCCTTAAATCTAAAATCATTATGGCACCTGGCTTCCCATACCGTTATTAGGCAGCCAAACA
>JAIORT010000862.1 GCA_021107975.1 Bacteroidales bacterium
ATGGTTCCGACTATAATAAATGGCGAAGAGCATATCCCTTATCAGGGTGTAGGTAAATATAAACCAACAGGCAGGAAACACGCACCCCGCATAGCCTCATGTGCTGATTATCCCATTGATGGAAACAAAACAGTTCCTTCACTCAAAGAGGCATTATTAAAAGCAGGTCTGAAAGATGGAATGACTATCTCGACACATCACCACTTCAGGAATGGCGACATTATTGCAAACCAGATATTTGACATTGCCCACGATCTTGGTGTGAAAGACCTTCGCTGGTACCCATCTGCATCATTCCCTTGCCAGGAGCATTTAATTCAATATCTTGAAGATGGAACTATAAATCGAATAGAAGGAAGCATGAACGGTCCTCTCGGAAAATTCGCATCTGAAGGAAAAATGAAAGGAGTTGGAGTGCTTCGTTCACACGGCGGAAGATACCAGGCTGTGCAGGATGGAGAGGTTCAGATAGACATAGCCGTGATTGCCGCTCCTTCAGCCGATGCGTTTGGCAATGCCAACGGTGTTAACGGACCTGCTGCCTGCGGTTTATTAGGCTTTGCCCTGGCTGACTCTCAGTATGCTGATAAAGTTATTGTTGTTACTGACAACCTCGTTCCTTTTCCGTGTATTCCCTGGCAAATACAAGGCAATTATGTGGACTACGTTGTTGAAGTTGAAAAAGTCGGGATACCCGAGAAGATAATTTCAGGTACAACCCGTATCACTAAAAGTCCTGACCGCTTGCTTATAGCTGAATTGACTGCACAATTCTGCGATGAAGCAGGACTCATTTATGACGGTTTCTCTTACCAGGCAGGCGCCGGCGGAACTGCCCTGTCTATTGGAAATTATTTTGGCGACATACTTAGAGAACGCGGATGGAAAGCCCGTTTTATCCGTGCAGGAAGTAATAAATATCCCGTTCAGATGCTGGAGGAAGGATTAGTGGACTATATTTTAGACGGACAAACTTTCGACCTGGAAGGCGTACGTTCGATGAGGGAAAATCCCGGTCATGTAAATACGAGTCCGTTTACCAGCTACAATTACCACGGAAAAGGAATTTTCGCTAC
>JAIORT010000310.1 GCA_021107975.1 Bacteroidales bacterium
AAAATAATAATCTTTCATAATTAAAATTTAGAATTATTTCACGGGGCTTAATCCCTGAGACAACGCACTGAAAAGCCACTCTCCTTACTCATGTGGTTCGTGTAAACGTAGCTAGTGAGGTTAATCAGGGAGCGGGCCCAGGCATATTCTGGTAGGTTCTCAGTAGAAGACCACCAGAAACCGTCGTTACCAATGGTGACGAATGGACTATACCAGAGACGGTAGCCGCCCGGAAGACCTGAAAATCCATAATCATCAGTACCCCATGCATAATTGGTTTGATTCCATCGAGGGTGTTCAGTAGTATTGCAACCTCCACCCAAAGGTGAATCAACCTGCCTGCACGATTTTAGCTTATCTCCATGTGGTGGTGTGCCACCAATAAAGTCTGTTAATGCTGTCCATTCGTCATCTGTCGGTACGTGCCATCCTGTGGGACAAATCCCTTGTACGCCCTGAGTGGTAACATATTGCATTATTTCGTCCCACTGATACAAGCCACCATAGGTAATACAATTTGAAAGATTGTTATCATAACAGTATTTTTCGATAGAACCATTATTTGTCATGTTCTGGCCCCCGTTTATCATAGTTCCAACATTGAGGTTTTCTTTAAGCCAGCATTGGCTGTCAATTTGAACAGTGTTATAAGTGTTACCGTCAATATCGGTAACAGTAGGGATGCCGGGGCATCTTAATCCTTTTAAAATATCAAACACATAAATTGTGTCTTCCTGTGGCTTATGTTGCATAACAGCACTGCCAAAAATGCCATCAATGGAGTTTGCATATCCTGTATATTGCAAACTATCCCCCAGGTTAAACGCAAAATCATTTATGGCTTGTTGAGACTTAAAACCGCTCACATTACCCTTATTCCCGGTGTAAACTATTTTGCATTTTTCACCATTAGTGGTGTAGCTGCCTGCATTTAACATTTTTATTGTTTGGCTTGTTTGTTTTCCGATAACGGTAAGTAAATAATACTTTGCATTTGCCGGATAAAATGAAAATGCATGATTGCCCCTGTTTAAGATATTTTCGTAGTGTGCCAGTTCTCTCCCTAAAATATCCCG
>JAIORT010000982.1 GCA_021107975.1 Bacteroidales bacterium
TGTTTTGGTTTTCCTTATTAATACCTCTCATCACAAGGTAATGCAATGTTTTATGCGCATTTACAAGCTTGTAGCCCCAGTGTGTTTCAAATAAACGTTTTATCCCGGACACTGCATTTTCTTTTGCATCCAGTGAGTTTTTCTGATATAGCAAAATAAAATCTTTTAAATCCTGGTATAGGTCGGTAAAATGTTCGGACAGGCTGCCTTTCACCGGTTCATTATCCTCCTGTTCCGAATTGTCGATATACCAGAATTCGTCATCTTTTGAGAATTTGTTTCTTAATTCGTTAAATAACGATTCCCATTCTTCCTCTACCACAAATCTTTCATTTGCTTCGGGATTTCGCACCTCGATTACAGGTAGCAATGCACCTTTAATATATAATAAGGGACAAATTTTTTGCAGGTAACTCATTAAATCCGATTTGGAGTAATCTTCCACTTTTGCCATGGATAAACAATAATCGTTGGCAACTGTTAACATTTCAAGTACATTTTTTGAATAAACCGGATGATTGGGAATGTCAGACATAATAACAAAAATTATAAAAAATTATCATACGATACAAAAATCATAAAATTATTGAAATAATTTGTTGCATATTTCGTTAAAATTTTCTACATTTGGAAAATTGAAAGCTATGTATAAGATGGACAACCGGTTAATGAAAAAAAATATATTTGATAAGTGCGTTGAAATTCAATTGGAAAAGATCAGGCACCTTGAAAGCGCTATGGAAGATGCACAAAAAAGCGCTAATGATTATGGGCAGCAAAGCGATGTATTTGACTCTCATAAAATGCAACTGATTGGTAAGAGGGATATGTATGCCACACAATTGAAGGCAGAAATGGCTCAATTAGAAACGCTTCATAAAATTGACCTTACAATTAATCATAAAGCCGTTGAGTTTGGTTCAGTTGTTATTACAGATATGCAAAACGTTTATATCTCCGTTGGTCTTGGTAAACTGACTGTTGATAATGAAATATATTATGCCATTTCGTTAAAAGTTCCGTTTTTCCTCGCTATGAAAGGTTTAAAAAAGGGAGATGTTTTTGAATTCAGGG
>JAIORT010000472.1 GCA_021107975.1 Bacteroidales bacterium
TATCACTATATGGGACAACTGAAACAAATGGTGCGGCTGTGATGGTTTCATTATCTTTGTTTGTCACAGTCACAGTAACTTTATCGCTATTCCCGGGTCTTATATGTATATATGAATGACCCGGATTTATTTGAAGTCTTGCAAAATCCATTTCCATATCCAGATACATACTATCTGAACCAGTCATTCCTTCATGAATCATTATTGGCTCCGGTACCGGAACCTCAGCCGCTGCATTTGGAACTGCAAGTATGCTCGTAATGAGCAGCCCAAGCATAATGCGTACTATATATTTCTTCATCTTTTATTCCTCCTCAACTTGTAATATCGAGTGTATCTACACCAACTTATTAAATAATTGCATAAACTTCGAATTAATTCGTAGTTATCATATACATAAGATCACTGCATTTTCTCTGCGATCTGCTCAGCGCTGATATCCTCGTCAATACATCCTGCTACAAACAGTGCTGAACGTACCAGGAGCAACATGAGTAATAGTTTATATTTTGTCATATCGTAACCCTTCTGTCAAATTGAATCAATAAGTGTGTTACTAATTTTACCAATGCCATTGTGTATTCTCATACCTGACTATATATCGTCAATCTCATATCATGTATTACATATACTTAAATATGTCGATTAATCAAAAGAATTTATTATTAAGTGTGACATCTAACAATAAAACTCAATGTTTGGTAGGTGACGAGGAATGCGCCCTGTTGACGATCGGAGTGCATACTTTAAAGAATGAGTCCCGACAGGAAGCGCAATACGTCGATTATTAATTCCACCCGTGTTGGATCAGAAGGCGCGGATTAGCACCGCGCAGGGATGCCAGCAGCATGCGGTAATCCTTGCGAAGAAACGCTCCCGCAGTTCAAACTTACGCATGTTCACCACCAGTCCGTGTACAAAGACCAGCGTCCCGTTATTTTCGGTGCCAGTAAGTGAATATTTGATTCAAACGCCAGTACTTTCCGGTTTCATTCACATGAATCAGCTTGTGTGGCCCAAACTCTTTTGCCTGTCATCCAGTTCTCAAAATCCATCACAGTGATAATCTCATAA
>JAIORT010000996.1 GCA_021107975.1 Bacteroidales bacterium
TTGTGCTTTAGTGTTTTAGTGGCGAAAAAATGATTTTTCGGAGTAGATTCAAAGATAAAAGAATAAAAGTATATATTTTTGATTTTTTAATGACCAATAATATTAACACATACATAAAAAAAAATAATGAAAACAATACTAATAACAGGAGGTGCGGGATTTATCGGTTCGCACGTTATCAGGCTTTTTGTAAATAATTATCCGGATTATAAAATTGTTAACCTCGACAAACTTACTTACGCTGGAAATCTTGAAAACCTGAAAGACATTGAAGACAAACCAAATTATGAATTTGTAAAAGGAGATATTGTTGATGGCAAATTCATACAAGACCTGTTTTCAAAGTATAATTTTGACGGAGTCATCCATCTCGCAGCCGAATCGCATGTTGACCGCTCTATTTCCAATCCAATGGAATTTATATATACCAATATAGTTGGCACGGTTAATTTATTGAATGCAGCTAATTTTATTTGGAAAAAAAATTATAAAGGTAAAAAATTCTACCATATTTCTACCGATGAAGTTTACGGTTCATTAGGGAAAGAGGGAATTTTTACAGAAGACACACCATACAATCCGCATAGCCCGTATTCGGCGTCCAAAGCAAGTTCCGATCATTTAGTAAGGGCTTATCATGATACATTCGGATTACCTGTTGTTATTTCTAATTGCTCAAATAATTACGGTTCATTCCAGTTTCCTGAGAAACTTATTCCTCTTTTTATATTTAACATTAAAAACAACAAGCCATTACCTGTTTACGGCGAAGGCATTAATATAAGAGACTGGCTTTTTGTTGAAGATCATGCCAAAGCTATTGATTTGATTTTTCATAAAGGAGAAACAGGAGAAACATATAACATTGGCGGAAACAATGAATGGAAAAATATTGATTTGATCCGGAAGCTTTGCGAAATTTTGGATGACAAACTTGGAAGGGAAAAAGGAGCTTCGGCGAAGCTTATTACTTTTGTAAAGGACAGAGCAGGTCATGATTTGAGATATGCAATTGATTCTTCAAAATTTCAAAATGAATTAGGCTGGAAGCCGTCATTAGAGTTTGAGGAAGGA
>JAIORT010000449.1 GCA_021107975.1 Bacteroidales bacterium
TGATTAATTGACTAAAATTATTATCGAAAATTACCTAAATATACTCCAAATTAAAATTTCGATTTAAGCAGAGCAATCTATATTATCTTATTTAATATGGGCACCTTTTATTTTTTCTTTGTGTTTTTGGTGTCTTTGTGTTGAGAAAAGGCATGTTAAAAATTTATTTTAACCCTTACCGTCTTGACCCCTGCCGGGAATCAGGGATGCGAAACTTGAGAAATGAATTCTACCATTAAAAAACCAAAAGTCATTATTATATGCGGGCCCACGGGAATCGGAAAGACTTCTGTTGCCATTAAAATTGCCGAGGCCGTTAACGGTGAAATAATCAGCGCAGATTCGATGCAGATATACAGGCATATGGATATCGGCACGGCCAAGCCTGCGCCGGCAGAGCTGACCAGGGCTCGCCATCATATGATAGACATTGTTAATCCTGACGAACATTTTGATGCTGCTCTATTTTCCGGGATTGCTCACGATAAGGTACTTAAACTGGATAAAGAGCGTATTATTCCGATTGTTGCTGGGGGGACAGGACTTTATATCAAGGCGCTTATCCACGGACTTTTTGGAGCAGATCCTGTTGATCCGGATATACGCACGAAATTAAAGGGAGAAGTTGATGCACACGGCGCAGGTTTTCTTTATGAAAGGCTGGCTGAAAGTGATCCTGATGCAGCCGAAAGAATCCATCCAAATGATACATACAGAATAATAAGGGCTCTTGAAATGGTTGAGGCAACCGGCAAAACGATTTCAAAGCACCATGGAGAGCACAGGTTTGCGGATAAGCGATACAAGGTTTTGAAAATCGGTCTGCAAATGGAAAGGGAAGCGTTATACGATCGTATAAACCAAAGAGTTGATGTAATGATAGAGAAAGGGCTTGTGGATGAAGTAAGGAGCCTTTTGGAAAGAGGCTATTCACAAGGCCTCAAATCCATGCAGTCCATCGGTTATAGACATATGGTCGATTATATTAAAGGGCGTGTTTTATTAGACGAGACAATCCGAACCTTAAAGCGGGATACAAGAAGGTATGCAAAGCGGCAGATGACCTGGTT
>JAIORT010000631.1 GCA_021107975.1 Bacteroidales bacterium
TTAAGTTCGCAATTTATTCAACAAACAATTCTGGATTATGATGATAATATCCTGAATGAAAAAACAGAAAACACGATGACTTTTTTAGCTCGTTATGATATGTTGCGCGAAACTCTGCACCTTGAATTGTTTTCATACATCGGCTTAACAAATGAGGATGCACTAATCCGTCCAAAAGTAACTTACGACTTTGATGATAGTTTTTCTATACTCCTGGGTTCTAATATTTTTATAGGTGATGAAAAAGGGCGCTTCGGACAATACAAGGATAATTCAATGGCGTATATAAAATTAAAATATAGCTTTTAAAGTGGATACTGAAAAGTAAATATTGTTTATTACTTCGTTAAACGATTTAGTAGAAATCCTGAATATATTTCCGAAATATAATAAAATATTTTTTCATTATAAAAAAAAATCAGATATTTGCACCCCTTTTTTAAGATAAAAGATAAAAGTTTAGTTTTTAGTAATTCATTAATTTATTAATTCAACAATTCAATAATTTTATTAAACTATGCCAACAAAAATTAGATTGCAGAGAAAAGGTAAGAAGGCGCAGCCTTTTTACCACATAGTAATTGCGGATGGTCGTGCACCACGTGACGGGAAATACATCGAAAAAATTGGCACTTACAATCCGTTAACCAAACCTGCCGACATTATCATGGATTTCGACAGGGCGCTTTACTGGCTCCAGACCGGAGCGCAGCCAACCGACACAGTCAGAACTATTTTATCCTACAAAGGTGTGTTATACAAAAACCATCTTTTAAAAGGAGTGAAAAAAGGTGCTTTGACACAGGAAATTGCTGATGCAAAGTTTGATGCCTGGCTTAAAGAAAAAGAAGACAAAATAGCCGGTAAAGTGAAAGAAACTATCCTCACTCAAAAAGATGAAAAGAAAAAACGCTTTGAGGCTGAAAAGAAAATTAACGAAGAAAGGGCAAAAGAACTTGCGGACAGAAGGATGGAAGAATTGAAAAAGGAAGATGAGGAAGCTAAGGAGGAGGCTAAGGCTAAGGCTGAGGCTGAGGAGAAGAAAGAAGAAGTGAAAGAAGAAGTGAA
>JAIORT010000783.1 GCA_021107975.1 Bacteroidales bacterium
AATAGTAAAATAATTATCAGTAGTTTTTTCATAATACTAAATTAATATTTTTTATATAAAGCAGAACTAATTGACTATATTTTATTCAAAAATAACGTTTATTCTTAAAGTGCAGAAAATATTACCTGGTAATCTAAAGCTTCATCGGAAATTTCTACTGATTTAGCTTTTAAAATCATTTCTTATGGAT
Source organism: Bacteroidales bacterium (assembly GCA_021107975.1). Lineage (GTDB taxonomy): Bacteria > Bacteroidota > Bacteroidia > Bacteroidales > JAADJA01 > JAADJA01. Next base: position 191 of record JAIORT010000783.1, read on the forward strand.
TATTTATATTGTAGGTTAAAGTTCTGCAGCTACACGAAGTTGGCGACCAACGGGAGCCAATTTGGACGAAGCGAAGCGGAGTCGTATAGCTGCTGTTGTGCGATGGAGCGAGCCATTATTTTTCAGCAATAACCAACATTTCAAAATCTTCAGTTGTAAGTTTATCATTCCTTGAAAAGGCTCCAAGTTTTGCTCCATAGATATTAATCTTTTTAAAGCCTAATGTTTTTAATAACCATGTTATTTCTGAAGGCACATAATATCGTTCATTGCATTCAAGCTCGATTTTATTCCCATGGTCGTCCTCTAAACAAGTAGTATTGTAATCACGAAATGTCATTAAATCAAAAGTATTGTTATCGTAAGTTGCATTGCCATCTTTCGCTGATTTTGCGAAAAAATCCTTGACAGAATGAAAAAGGGGAAATAGTCCGTTTAATGTTGTCAAAATGAATTTCCCTTTTTCTTTTAGTGCTTTTGAAGCATTTTGAATTATTTGAAAGTTCATTTCATCGGTTTCCATTAAGGGAAATGCTCCTTCGCATAGCATGATTACCAAATCAAATTCTTTTTGAAATTTCAAGGTTCTCGCATCCTGTCTTTGAAAGTCTATTTTCAAATCCTCTTTTAAAGCTTTTTCCCTTGCTCTATTTAACAATGTTTCCGACAAGTCAATTCCAGTTACTTGATATCCTCGTTTTGTTAATTCAATCGTATGTCGTCCGGTTCCACAGCCAATATCTAAAATCCGGGTTTGTTTATTAAAGTTAATTTCATTTTCAATAAAATCACATTCTCCGATAGTTCCTTGAGTAAAACTCTCATTGTCGTATTTTAACCCGTAATTTTCAAATAATGATTCGTACCATTGTTTCAT
>JAIORT010000885.1 GCA_021107975.1 Bacteroidales bacterium
CTACGCCTCAATTTTGGCAATATTCGTCAGACCACTTCGCACAAGACAAACGCACAAGACAGTGGTCAGACGAATTCAAAAAAAACCGCATACAATTCATCAGGTTTTTCGGCATGAACCCAGTGTGAAGTATTTTCAATTGTATGGAATTCGGCGTTTGGGAAATTTTTCCTGATGAGTTCATAATCCTCTTTCAGGATGTAGTCGGAGTTACTGCCTTTTATAAATAGAGAAGGCTTATCAAATGTATATGGCGATTCAATTCCTTCCAAAACATTTTCGATGTTATCAAAAATTGCCTGAACATTCATCCTCCAGCCAAGCTTATTCCTGTTTATCCTATACAGGTTTTTCAATATTAATTGTTTTATACCCGGTGGCTTTATCGTTTCCGGGATGATTGCGCTAACATCTTCTCTTGATTTTATATTATCAAAATCAATTGACAGCATGGCATTGATAATGTTTATGTGTGTTTGCAGGGCAGGGTATTTTCTAATACTCATGTCAACTATTATCAACTTTTCAACCTTGTGAGGATATTTCAAAGCGAAGTTCATGGCAACTTTCCCGCCCATTGAATGACCTATTAACACAGGATTTACGAGCTTATGGTTTTCAACAAATTCGAAAAGGTCTTCTGTCAGGGCATAATAATTAAACGTATCGATATGAGGCGATTGTCCGTGATTCCGCTGGTCAGGTATAAAAACTTCAAATTTCTCAGCGAGGCGACGCCCTATGGTAACCCAGTTATCAGAAATACCGAAAAGCCCGTGTAAAATAATTACCGGTTGACCTTCGCCGTAATGCCTGTAAAATAATTGCATTGGTTCTATCTCAAATTTTGAAGTTCTTTTGTAATATAATCCTCCAGTTGCTGTTTTGAAATTCGGGGGACAGTGACTGCCGAATTGGAAGTGAATTTAAAACGGGGGACAATGTACCCCATTTTCCATCAGTTGATATAAAATCTGTAATAATCTCAGCAATTTGAGGGTAGGTTTGATAAAAGCTCCTATATCTCCTTAACTCACGTTCATTCGAATTAGATATATTATTTAA
>JAIORT010000597.1 GCA_021107975.1 Bacteroidales bacterium
GGAACCATTGGTAATACAGTGGAAGCATTCCCGACTTTCATTTCGGTTTGAGGATAGAAATAAGAAAAAATAATTAATCCTATAGAAATGAAAACAAAGACAAACCATGCCGATGGAGGAGTTTGATATTTAATAGATTCTACATTAGCATTGCCTCTTTTTCTCCAGTATTCATCATCACTGTAAACTAAAGATGCTTGCGGGTTCTTTTTAATTTTATTTGCATAACGAAGAACCCAAATAATTCCAACTGTATTTAAAACAAACCAGCAAAATAGTCGATATTCAAATCCGGAGAACAAAGGTAAATCGGCTATTCCCTGTGCTATCCCAATCGTAAAGGGATTTAAAACAGCCCCCGCAAAACCCAGTCCGGCAGCCACAAATACCATATTCACACCAACAATAGAATCATATCCCATTGAAATGGCAAGCGGAACAATGATAATAATAAACGCAATGGTCTCTTCGCTCATCCCGAACACTGCACCGAAAATGCTGAACATGAGCATAACTAAAGTGATAATAATGTTGTTTACCCCTAATATCTTAAAGAATTTAATATGCTCTATTTTTTTTGTGAACTTAAGGAAAGAAAAGATACCCACATCAATGGCTTTGCTGTTGTTCATAATCCAGAAAGCGCCTCCTATCATCAGGATAAAAACAATAATACCCGATTGCCGCTCAAATCCTTTGAACAAGGCTCCAAAAACCTGCCAGGTTTGGGCATTGCTTTCTACATAATGAAATGAGTCTTTGTCGATAACAGTTCGCTCAACACCATTCACGATTTTTATCTGCCTGTTGTATTCACCACCGGGAATGATCCAGGTAAGAACCGCAGCAATCACTATAATATAAAAAATAATGACGTAGGTGTGTGGGATTTTTTTGAACATAAATTCGAAAATTGAATTCTGCCAAAAATAAGCAATTTTTTATCTGTATGAGTGTGTTAATGAGTTTAAGTATTAATGTTGCTGATATTTGCATTGGTTTTAAAAATTCTTCCAATAAAAATAATTCTCCATTCCAAATATTTTTGTATTAAATTGGATTGTA
>JAIORT010000935.1 GCA_021107975.1 Bacteroidales bacterium
AAATAAATATCATATCCCAAAACAAAATGATTGCTTTTTGTAAAATCCAGATTTTTATTTGGCAGGAAATAATTCAAATCCGACAATTCAACCTGTTTGAAATAAACAGTTAAGGGCTGGGAAATACTATGTAATCCGTAAGCAAATCCAAGCGATTGGGTATTTGACAAATGCCATTTTATTCCAAATCTCGGTTCAAGGGAATTGCTGTTATTCAGTGCCAATTGCTGGTAATGGATGCCCGGATTAAATACCAGGTTATCTGTCAGTTTATATTGCCATTGAACATAAGCTTCATACAAATAAGTAAAATCATTATTATCAACCCTTGTAACAAACCTGTCTTTGGGAGCATCATATATTGAATCGGTCAAATTCATACCAATCCTTTTAACATCTATACCTATTCTGAAATTATTTTGTGAATTGATTTTTTTATTAATATAAAAATTACCAAAAACCCTCGAATCCGTTAATTTCATGTGAACATGAGATTGTGGTATATTTGTTATAGTACTTACCGAGTCAACAATATTTTCGTTAAACATTACGGATGCACCGACAATCAGCTTTGAATAAGTGGTGCTGTTAATTATTAAAGTATGGGAAACACCAATTACACCCATTTTACTTTTTGACAGAACATCACGATTATTATAAGTATAAAAATCTTCATCATCTTTGGTAGTATCCCTTTCGCTATATAAAAAATTAATATCGCTGATTCCTCCAAGTCCGAAAACGGATATTTTTCCTATTTTTTTTGTAAGAAAGTTAAATTTGAATGTTAAATCCTGGTAATTAGGAAGAGCCGTACCTGTACCAAAATCAATCCCGATTGCCTGCATCACTCCCATTGTAGAATAACGATAGTTAATTAAGTATGAAGAATTATTGTTTTTAGAAATCGGGCCTTCTGCACCAAGCTCAAAACCATTAAAGCCTACTTGTCCGAGAAACTCATGCTTATCATAATTTCCGTTACGCATTTGCAAGTCAAAAACACCGGATAAAGCATTTCCATATTCGGCAGGGAAAGCGCCTGTCATAAAATCGGAATTTGA
>JAIORT010000840.1 GCA_021107975.1 Bacteroidales bacterium
CGCCGTTTTTTGTCATTTATGCTGAACAACTTTTTTTGACGACAAAACCGATCTTCTTATGTGCTTAATTATTGTTTCCGTAAGTTGCTTTACCTTCAGCAATTGCTGCCTGTTTTGGATGCTTGGACAGTTGAATATCTATATATACTTTTGCCCCCAGAGCCTCAGCGACTCTACGCAACATGCTTAAGGAGTGGCCTTCGTACGATGTTGATTCAAGACGGCTAATTTGCTGTTGAGAGGTTCCCACCCTTTGTGCTAATTCCTTCTGAGACAAACCAGCCTTTTCACGCAAAGCAGCTAATTGTAAAGCCACGTCCCAGGCATCACCGGCCTTTTGGTAGCATCTGGCAAAATCAGGATCTTTCAATTGCTTTTCAAGGTATCTGTCAAAATTAGTTTTTCGTTTCATACTGGATTTTTCTCCAACCAATCACGTTTTCTATCCAAGGCAACCTTACGATCATTTGGGGGGATCTTTTTTGCTTTACTTCGAATCCCATGCAAAGCAATGATCCTTTTTCCCTTCATAAAAAAATACAGTACACGGGAGTTTAGCTTGCCCACATGTCTCAGCTCAAAAAGATCATCACCAATATGCTTTGAAAGAGGCGGCCTGTGGTAATGCCTGCTTTTAAGTTTAGTTAGACCGGCCATCACTGCCGCAAAATCGCCAGGATCCGATTCCTTAAGGTTATCAAGAAACTCTTGTACAGGACACCGCCCTGAACCTGTTTCATAAAACTCTATAGAAAATTCCATAATTAGTCAACATCAATATTGGTGTATTTCAATCCAAGAGCTTCACGAATTGCCCCTGCTCCCAGTTTTCCCTTTTCACCAAGCAAGTCTATCAATCGTTTCACTGGTGGGGTGACTGGTGGGGTGACTTCACCTGTAACTTGTTCTTTTGCTAAAGGTAAACGTATTTCAAAGGTCTTGCGCGAGCGATCATTATCGTACTCCGGCTCAGGATGTCCCAATGCCTGCCATTGATTCAACATTATTCCATTCATGCCCATTAAGGAGTTTGATCAATTCGTCTTTTGTCATATTATT
>JAIORT010000524.1 GCA_021107975.1 Bacteroidales bacterium
TTCCTTTTTCAAAACCTTGACTGGCGTTTAATAATTCTTATTCCTTTTTTGGTATTTGCTGCCGGATATTTTATTTTTTATTATGCTATCGAAATATTCATTTACCGAAAAATTAAGTTGATCTACAAATTAATTTACGATACAAAATCTCCTCAAAAAAGCAAACCCCAAAAAATAGAGCTTAAAAATAATATAATTGACGATGTGGAATCGGAAGTGCTGGAATGGACAAAAGATAAAAAGAAAGAAATTAAAAAAATAAAAAAGCTGGGATCGTATCGTAAGGAATTCCTCGGAAATGTTTTCCATGAGCTTAAAACACCTGTTTTTAATATCCAGGGATATTTGGAAACACTTATTGAGGGGGGAATTAAAGATGAAAACATCAATATGAAGTTTTTGCATAAAGCTGATAAAAATGTTAACCGCATAATTAAGATTGTTGATGACCTTCAGATGATCTCAAACCTCGAAGACGGCAGTTTTCCGCTTACCGAAGAAAAGTTCGATATTTATATGTTAGCTGCAGAATTATTGGAATCGCTGGAGATGAGGGCAAAAAGCAAGAATATAAGCCTTAAATTTAAAGAAGGATGTGATAAATCATTCTTCGTAATGGCTGACCGTGAGATGATACACCAGGTATTAAATAATTTGATTACCAATTCAGTAAAATACGGTAAAGAATATGGAAGCACCCAGGTAGGTTTGTACGACATGAACGAAAACATTTTAATAGAAGTGTCTGATGACGGTATTGGTATTACACATAACCATTTACCCAGGATTTTTGAAAGATTTTACAGGGTTGACAAGGGTCGCTCACGCGAACAGGGTGGTTCAGGACTTGGACTTTCTATTGTTAAGCACATCATCGAAGCACATCATCAAACTATAAATGTAAGAAGCACACCCGTTGTTGGATCTACATTTGGTTTTACATTGAAGAAGGCATAGGAGAAGATAATTCCGTATCTGATAAAGTATATTATTATATACATTTTAGAGTCTCCCATTCAGAAGCAGGCAAAGACCATTGCAAAACAACATTCAATATT
>JAIORT010000930.1 GCA_021107975.1 Bacteroidales bacterium
ATACCTTTTCACAATATCTTTAAAGAGTATTGAATCAAACAACACTTGCAAATATTCCTTATAATCCAAGGCTTTCATTAAGGGTTCAGGATAGCCTCCATTGGTCAGAAAATCATTAAATTTTTCCTTCGTTTCTGCGTCAGTCAATGTTTTCTCTAAGGCAACAAGATATTCACTGAACGAAAAAGTAAACAGATAAATGGGCATGTGGCGTCCGGTAAGATGTGTAGCTAATTCACTACTGAGCAGGTTCGAATTGCTGCCTGTGATGATTAGCTGGAATCCCTGCCTTTGCAAACGATTGACAATGAGTTCCCAGTTGGGAAGATTTTGTATTTCATCAAGCAAAAGTACCTTGGGGTTAGAATAAACAGTCATAACGGCTTCAAGTATTTCATCAAAGTTGCTCACTGTAACTAACCGCTCATCATCAAAATTCATAAATCCAAAAGATTTGGTTTCTGCCAAATGATGCATCCCAAAAAAAGATTTGCCCGCTCTCCTCGGACCTATAATCACCTGGATAAGACCTGAATGATTTCCCTTTAAACTGGTTTGCCTTATGACATACTTTTCCTGTAGTTTCTGCTCCAGTTCACTCCTTTGTTTAATGATAATATCCCGTATCATTTTGTGGACTTTAAGATTATTATATTGCACAAAAATACGTAAATTTGTGCATTATAAAATATTTAATACATATCTTTTATATTTTTACCTTGAAATTTAGAAATGTGTGTTTTATTTTTCTATCACTGAGACGGGTTTAAAAGCAACATTTTTTTAGTTACTGAAATATTATCATTTAATTTCATTTGATAGAAATAAATTCCTCCGCGTACCGGTCGTCCCGAATTATCCGTGCCATTCCAGATTACCGAATGCTTTCCCATTGCCTGATTTTCATTTACAAGCATCCTGACTTCTTGCCCCAGCATGTCGTAAATTTTTAGAGTTACAGCAGCTTTAACCGGTAGTTGGTAACTAATGGTTGTTGTCGGATTAAATGGATTGGGGTAATTTGTCAGAAGTCCTGCAACTTCCGGCACAATATCAT
>JAIORT010000249.1 GCA_021107975.1 Bacteroidales bacterium
TACAAGGAGCTTGCCTGTGAGGTCCTGGATATCGGGCCTGTTGAGGAAAAAGGCAACCTGATATATTTGTACAATCCGTTCATGTGGTTCGACCAGTCCGATGATAACGACTTCGTGATGATCAATATGAACATGGTCAATAAGCTGGGCCTTAGCAAGGGCGGTATGATCGCACTGACCTCGGATGCGGGTACTGTGAATATGCGTTACAGGGTAGAGGATATGCCTGATGGGCTGATCCTGACTGCTAAGAAATTACCTATGGCGACCGGATGGACCACTATTGTTTCCACGGAGGCGGTATAAATGGTTGAGCTTGATAAGGAACAGGAAAAGGCGTTTGTGAATGAGTTGATGGAGGCCAATGAGTTAAAAGGTGCTTCCAAGAAGCGGCTCATTAAGTTTTTGGGTGCTAAGTATGACTGGGACAAGCATAGGGTCCAGTTCAGGCTGACCCGGGCGCTGATTGCCGAGCGGTATGCGGCATCGAGTCATTAACGTATGGGCGAGGGGTGATTTTTAATGATCATCCCTTCAGTCTTTTTTTTTAGATATAGATACTTTTTTTGCACATGCCCTTCGGGTAAGTAATTTTATACATCAATTGTGCGGCTTAGGCACGCCCAGCCATCTGGCTTCGTCATTTTGTTAGCTTTGCAACGAGTTGTAAGTGGTAAAGGAGTAAAGTTGTAAATTAGAAAGGGATTACACTTCCTGAAGAAGGCGAAAACCGATGTTTTGGTATCGTTCGCCCTGATCGCTACCGCCGCGGCTGTCCGACTGACAAATCCGGGTAGAGTTAAACCAACCGACACCACGATTCACCCGAGAAGCGCTAACTCCATCTTCCCATGCACTGCCATCAGCTGGAGCGCCGTCATATGTATCATGCCATTCATCCTGCACCCATTCCCATACATTCCCATGCATGTCGTACAATCCCCACGGGTTTGCCCCTTTCTTGCTGACAGGATATGTCTTATCACCCGAGTTTTCACTCCATGCATATTCTCCCAGTTTTGAATCATCATCACCAAAGGAATATCGTGTAGT
>JAIORT010000713.1 GCA_021107975.1 Bacteroidales bacterium
TAACGATTTAATCAGCGGCCCGGCCCTTTGGGTCCGCTGAATTTATATGTTCGGCCTTTCTTTGATCAAAGATATCAGCTTCAAGGCCCATAGCCTTGGCACGTTCCACCCATTGCTTTCGCGCCAGAGCGCGCATGTCTTCCACATCGTCTGTTTCATCCATAATTTCCATGCCCATAAGCGTCTCAATTAAATCTTCTAATGTCACCAGTCCATCCGTCCCTCCATACTCATTGACGACTATGGCAATATGCTGGCGATCCTTAAGAAAGCGCTCCAACAAAGCTGTCAACGATACCGACTCCGGAACTGCAAGTATTTTACGTTTCAATGCTTTGAGTTTTTCATCGCCTCGCTTCTGTGCGGTGAAAATCAGAACATCATCTTTAAGAACAAAACCAGTTATGTCGTCAGTATGCGTCCTATAGAGCGGCAGGCGTGAAAATGGAGTATGGGTTACTTGTTTCAATGAATCAATTATCTTCATATCTTCAGCAAGTGCTGAGATTACAATACGTGGCGTCATGATATCGGCCACTTTTAGCGACTCGAATCGGAATAAGTTTCGGATCATCCTTGATTCTTTACTGTGAATCTGCCCGGCTTCTACACCGACCTGTGCCATGGCTATGAATTCGTCTCTACTGAAAATGTGTATGTCTTTTCCATGCGAAATAAACTTTGTCAGTCTCTCGGAAATCCACACGATTGGGTAAAGAATCACGATCAGAGTGTTCACAAAAAACGAAATCGGATATACGAGTTTTGACCAGTAAATGACGCCTATGGTTTTAGGAACAATTTCGGAAATAAAAAGGATCAAAAGCGTCATGACAGCCGAGAATAGGCCAAACCAGGCGCTTCCAAATACGACCGTTGCTTTGGCCCCAGCACCGATTGCGCCAACCGTATGTGCAATAGTGTTTAGTGTTAAAATGGCCGCAAGTGATCGGTCCACATTATCTTGTTTCAGTCGTTTTAAAAGCGCTGCATATTTAGGTCGTTTTTCTTTCTGCCCTTGGATATATGAAGGCGTAATGCTTAAGAG
>JAIORT010000021.1 GCA_021107975.1 Bacteroidales bacterium
AAGGGTTGGGCTGTTCGCCCATTAAAGTGGCACGCGAGCTGGGTTCAGAACGTCGCGAGACAGTTCGGTCCCTATCTGTTGTGGGCGTTAGAAGTTTGAGGGCACCTGACCCTAGTACGAGAGGACCGGGTTGGACATACCTCTAGTGTACCTGTTGTGGCGCCAGCTGCACCGCAGGGTAGCTATGTATGGATGAGATAAGTGCTGAAAGCATCTAAGCACGAAACTCAGCCCAAGATGAGATTTCTTTTAAGGGTCGTTCAAGACTAGGACGTTGATAGGCTGCAGGTGTAAAGCCAGTAATGGCAAAGCCAAGCAGTACTAATTACCCGTTAGCTTTCTTCTGTTATAGTTAATTTTTTTTAACTTCGATCATTGTATTTTCTTTCTATATATGTCATTAAAGTATTGTATCCACCTTCGCCAAGGCTCCGGTGGATAAAAGATTTTATGGTGACTATTGCAAAGGGGTCCACCTCTTCCCATTCCGAACAGAGAAGTTAAGCCCTTTAGCGCCGATGATACTGCCTTTTGGTGGGAAAGTAGGTCGTTGCCAGCTTTTATAAACCCGAATCCGGTAATTATCGGCTTCGGGTTTTTTTTTGCCACTGACACAAGTATGAACGCTTGGTACATTAAGGTTCATTCAGTTGAAAACTATAGGTGTCTGAATCCATCACAGTTACAAACTGCGATATGGGTGAATGATTTCGATTACAAGCAAGGTAGGTATGTCTATACTAATGTAAGTGATCATATTAATTAAGAATAAACCGGTATGTAAAACCGAATAAAATATCATTGAGATCAAATTCATTCAGTGAAGTCGAAGTTCCGTAGTCAACTTGACGGCGTTCTTCCGAAGTTAAAGGAGAATCCAACAATTTCCTGAACTTTATATAAGCATTATAAAATCCAAGCTCAAATTCAACACTAATTTTATCACTAAAATCGAAACTTAATCCGGGTAAAACAGAAAGGTACACAGCATTTTCTTTTGAACTGTAATATGAATTATATTCACCGTCAGGAAAGGATTTTTT
>JAIORT010000656.1 GCA_021107975.1 Bacteroidales bacterium
CTCTTTTCGTTTTTGGTTTTACCTCTTCATTCTCATCATTTGATTTTTCCAAACTCAGATCGTCTTTTCTTTTATAGTAAACATTTCCAGTAGCTTTGAGAAGCATTTCAGAATTCAATGTAAGTTCATTTTTTTTTGCTAGTATCGAAACTTTTAATCTTGATGCACGTATCGATGCTGCTTTTCCATCATCGGACTTTGCTCCATCTTCCAAATCATCCCCTTTTCGGGCTGCGAGTGTTCCAACTAAATATAAGCTGTGCGGTTTTTCTGCTATAATTTCATCATCTTTATGGGTGCCAGCAATTTTTGAAATGATATAGTTTGTAAGTTCAGATGAATAATTTTCTTGTGAAGATATATTGATCATATTAACCCCTTACATTTTTTACACTAATCTTCTGTCTGAAATTTATGCCATAAATATTAAGTAGTATCTTTGGTAATTAAAGTAGTTGTCTAAATTGTTATAGATATATTATCTGATGGAATTTATTAATCGATCATCCCAATCTCAACACCACAACTACCCCACCCGCCGCCCGGACAGCGAGCAGACACACCAAACACCCCCGCGTCCCGGCCACAGGGTCAGGACCGTGGGAGTGCCTGAATCATAAGTAGGGGCCGTGACCGCACCGCCCTGCGATTTTTTTTTGCCTGAATTAATGGACAGGATTAACTGGCGTGCCGAGCTAAATTCATACTCGCCAGTTGGTGAAAATCCAACCTGAGGAAAGGCTAGCCACCACCTCAGAACTGAACCCCACACCCAGTCTGGTAACAGGCTGATGTGAAGCTGGGGGGATGGGATACCAGGCCGCAACGGAAGTGAAGGTTATAAGCCCCGAAATACTGATCATCTTGGAAGCCGACGTTCTCTGTTTGACGGAAGGCAGCATCCACACCACCGATAGTTCGAACCTCCGGTCTTGGAATATAGCAGCGAGCTCTGGGACATGGCCAGGTGATGTGAGTCCAACGGGGTCCAAGACCGTAGCATGGTATCAAACGGAGACTATGGGAACTCGGGAGGCCCAG
>JAIORT010000076.1 GCA_021107975.1 Bacteroidales bacterium
CAATAAAGAAATTGATAAAAACAAATGGGATGCCTGCATAAAGGATTCTTTTAACGGTATAGTGTATGCAAGTTCCTGGTATCTTGATATTGTTGCGGAAGACTGGCAAGCCCTTGTGGAAAACAATTATGAAAGGGTTTTCCCGATGATTCCCGGGAAAAAGTGGGGTGTCGAATATTTATTTCAGCCAGTATTCACTCAGCAATTAGGGGTTTTTTCCAAAAGCCTTCTTACCGAAGATGTTGTTGAAAGGTTTATTAATTCTATTCCGGAAAAATTCAGATTTGCTGAAATTAACATGAACACTTTTAATAAGGTTCATTCAAATAAATATAAAATATTCCAGTGGGTTAATCACGAATTGGACCTGATTAATTCTTATGACCAGATATATAAGAATTATTCAACCAATCTGAAAAGAAATATAAAAAAAGCTGAAAAATCAGGCATTACAATTACTAAAAATATAAAACCGGATGAGATCATCCGTATCTTCAGGGAAAACCGTGGTAAACAAATCAAAACATTAAATGATGAAGATTATCTGAAATTAAGACGATTATCTTACACAGGAATATATAAAGGCATGGTTGAGACTTACGGTGCTTTTACTAAAAATAATGAGCTATGCGCAGGAGCCATTTTTTTTAAAAGTAAAAATAAAATGATATTCCTTTTTTCCGGGCTTACACAGGAAGGCAAGGCAACAAATGCTATGGCGTTTTTAATTGACACTTTCATAAAGGAACATTCACATCATCACCTGACACTCGATTTTGAAGGGTCGAACGACTTAAACCTGGCAAGATTCTACAAAAGTTTCGGTTCAAAAAAATGTACCTACCCGCATATTAAAATTAATAATCTTCCTTTATTTACAAAACTAACAGTTCAATTAATTAAATGGGTACGGGATAAATAATCAGGATTTCGCATATTTAAAAACAATATCAGTAAAAAACACATCTCATCCTGCAACCCTATATTTTTTTGTATTGTCTATAAAATAATTACTTGAAATTATTAGTTAGTTTAATAT
>JAIORT010000192.1 GCA_021107975.1 Bacteroidales bacterium
AAACAGCGAAACAGGAGGTTTATAGTGAAAACAAAAATTGTGAAAGATCTGATGGTTCCCCTTTCTGATTATGCCACGGTTTCAGAAGATGCCACCTTGTATGATGCCATCATTGCTCTGGAAGAAGCACAGAATAAATTTGATCAATCCCGATACCGGCACAGAGCAATTTTAATATATGATAAAAACAGGCACATTACAGGCAAAGTAAGTCAAAATGATATACTTAGAGCTCTGGAACCAAAATATGATGAGATTGGAAATCGAAGAGGCATTGCCCATTACGGTTTTAGTAAGAAATTAATAAAGACCCTGCGAGAACAGTTCAGCCTTTTTGACAAACCTATGGAAGAAATTTGTAAAAAAACGGCTGTGTTGAAGGTGAAAAACATCATGTATACTCCCACGGAAGGAGAGTATGTTAATGCGAATGATTCACTGGATATCGCTATTCACCGCCTGGTTATGGGGCATCATCAGTGCCTGCTGGTTACAAAGGATGGGAATATTAAAAATATCGTTGGAATTTTAAGAAAAACGGATGTCTTTATGGAAGTTTGCGAAGCTATTAAGGCCTGCAATCTGTGATAAAAGTAAAGAATTCACGTCCGAAAGACGAGGCATTGATTTGCCCCTTGGAGGGACTGTCGGATACACCAAGTTTGAAGTGACTATGCTCGTTACTCGTTTCTCGATACTCGTTAAAAAACGAGCAACCAGCAACAAGTAACCAGCAACTTATACTCAAGCAAAGCCAATTATCTCTTACCACTCACAAAGTACAAGGAAACCCTAAGATGTGGAATAGAATAAGCCTGCGCGGCCGTATTTTCTTAATCCTGGCCGCTTTGGTTATTATCACCATGATAGGTGGTGTTGTCATGGTATGGTACACCTATCGGATGGAAGAGCAGCTTACATCTATTATAGAAAAGGACATGACGGCCTTCCAGACGGCCGAGGCTCTGGCAACCTCTCTTGTAAATCAAAAAGGGTTTGTTTCCTATTATTTTATTGATGGTGATCAGCAATGGCT
>JAIORT010000383.1 GCA_021107975.1 Bacteroidales bacterium
TTTGATACCGATAAAATAGTATTCAAACCGCAGGATGTTGATCTTTCGTTTTCGCCTGTTTTTAATGATCTTAAAGGAAAGACTTATGTTCTCGGTGCTTTTAATCCGGGGCTTACCCGTTTACCTGACGGCAACCTTTTGATCATGGTCAGGATAGCCGAAGCATTGCAACAGCCCATCCAAAATAACCGTATCCATAGCATCAGATGGACACCGGAAGGATATCTTGAAGAAGGCTTTGAACTGGATAAAGTGGTTACAGATGACCCAAGGTCGTTTTTCCTGAAAGGTCAACCCTCGCCTGTTTTTGCACTCACAAGCATTTCCTGGTTATTACCAGTAGAGCTTTCTACTGACGGATTGGATATAGTAAAAATTCATTACGATAAAATAATCACCCCCGACAGGTCGAGCCAGGAATATGGTATTGAAGATGCCAGGATATCATTCATTGATGGTAAATATTATATGACCACCTGCACAGTCAGTTCCGAACGTCTTGCAACAACACTTTTTATAAGTGAAGATGGTTTAAACTATGAATTCGGAGGCATTATCCTGGATCATCAGAACAAGGATATGCTTCTGTTTGAAGGAAAAGCCGGAAACAAATATTATGCATTAACGCGCCCGATGGGTAACTTATACCTTGCTACGGGCAACTCATCCGAATGGAACCCGGGACCTGTGATCCAACTCGCAACTTCACCTGACCTTTTTCACTGGAAACCCTGGGATGAGCCATTTATCAGGACAAGAAAAGGAACAATCTCAACTAACAAAATAGGCGGAGGAACACCTCCAATCCTGACAGATAAGGGCTGGCTGATGCTGTATCACGGAGTTGAATCAAGCGGAGAGGTTGGAATTTACCGAACATTCTGGGCTTTGCTTGATAAGGAAGACCCATCAAGGATAATAAAATTGGAAGACAGGCAATTTTTGCTGGAAGCCAGGGAAGAATTGACTACGGAAATGAAAGACCGGATATATCTTGAAGATGTTGTTTTTTCGTGTGGTATTGCGGATGCAGGC
>JAIORT010000183.1 GCA_021107975.1 Bacteroidales bacterium
AAGAATATCCTGTAAATCGCTTTGCTCAATTTTATCACGTTTATCGTCTAAGGAGTAACCATCGGCAAGCATTTCATAAAACCAAACCTTTTCGGTTTGCCCGCCTTTTACAAAAACCAAAATGGCGGTGCTTACCCCGGCATAGGGCTTAAACACGCCGCTGGGCATGGAGATCACAGCTTGCAGTTCACATTCTTCAATCAAAATTTGCCTTGCCTGCCTGTGGGCTTTGTTGCTACCAAACACCACGCCATCGGGAACAATTACCGCTGCCCGGCCTCCCATTTTCAGTGAATTGAAAATACGGTTGATAAACAGCAGTTCGGTTTTGGTGGTTCCCAGTTTAAATCCTTCGTTGATATCGCCTTTGTCAATACTTCCCTTAAAAGGGGGATTTGCCAGTATCACATCATAAATATTGTCTTCGTTGTATTTTTTGCTCAGTGTATCTAACTGGTCAATTTTGGGTTGGGTAATGCCATGCAGCATCAGGTTCATAAGGCCAATGCGCACCATGGTGTTGTCGAAATCGTAACCATAAAAGGTATTTTCTTTGAGTTGCTTCCACAATTTGTCGCTGGTTAGCTTATCGCCGTAGCTTCCTTTCCTGAAACCATTTTCATCGGTAAAGCAACGTTCTTCACTGGTATATTGGGTTAAAATATGTTGATATGCACCCAGTAAAAAACCACCGGTTCCGCAAGCCGGGTCACAAATGCGCTCACCCAATTTCGGATCGGTCAATTCTGCCATCATTTGAATGATATGCCGGGGTGTGCGGAATTGCCCGTTCTTTCCGGCAGTGGCAATTTCACCAAGCAGGAACTCATACATATCGCCCTGTGTATCCTGGAAGGTTTGTCCCTTTTTGGTATCCTTTTCAATTTCTAAGTAAATGTTATCAATCAGGTTAATGGCTTCTACGAGCAAAGAGGGTTTTGGCATAATGAATACCGCATCATTCATGTGTTTGCCAAAAGCAGTATTTTGCCCGTTCAGTTGTTTGATAAAAGGGAAGACCTTCATTTGCACATG
>JAIORT010000610.1 GCA_021107975.1 Bacteroidales bacterium
GTTATGCGATATCTATATTTTTTCTATTGACTTTAGGGCTAATTTTATACTTGATTCCAGATGCTTCAAGCAATTTTTTCATCTTTCATTCTGGATAACTCACCTTCTGTCACATTGTATTCAACGACAAGATGCTCAGCAATTTTTGAGACTATATTTGTTGACAGATGATAACTTCTATAGAATAGAGACTTATATTTTTCAGATTCATCTCCCCCTATCGAAACCTCCCCATTATTTGATGCAGAATAAAATTGTTCTAATAGTGCCATAAGTCTATGACTCTCTTTCGCTAAGCCCCATGTATATGCACGATTGCGATTTCGGATAGCTACTATTTTTCTTTGCTGCATTATACTAATTACAATTCCAAGGATTCCGACTATCAATCCTAATAACCCTACTAAAGAATTGATTTGATCTATCATAAAATGCTCCTAAATTTCACATATGCATAACGTATAGAGTTTTATCCATTGTCCCGCAGGACAAGAATACTGGAAAGCCCAGTTTGGCAGAAACAGTTTGAAAAGCTCGGACGATGCGCTTTCTCAGCGGGATGATGGATAAAACTTTGTTGGACTGTGCCGCTCTGATCAGCGCTAATTATCTACCATTATCTATGGGGATTGTAAAGCTGTGATTCTACGTCAGGATATGTAAATTTTCGAAGTTTATAACTCTCATTGATCTAAAATTTAGTTCATATAAACGAAAAAAGACATCAGGATACCCAAATTTATTTACATGAGGTCTATTATAGCCGCTTCAGGCCAAATACCGCCAGTTTTGGGCACACCTCTCCTGTTGCTCTTTAATGAGCTTTGACAAACTATATGGCGCAATCATCCATACAACCTTGTTACCGGTGACAAAAAGGCTGTCTGGATGATTAATATAGCTGTAAGTCAGTCAAAATCAGTATGGAAACTGCTACCCCGATGGATGCAAAATTTCATATCCACTGGGACCAGACCCTTCCGGTATCAAGCAAACCGGGCGCATGGTTCCTTTCCCGCAGCAGGGACAAAGCG
>JAIORT010000222.1 GCA_021107975.1 Bacteroidales bacterium
CCCTTGACCTCTTTTTCTTCCAGGCAGCATATACACTGCATTTTCTCGTCAACATCCGCATTAACCGTTTCTCCTTTTTCCGGATCATAAACACATTCGATGTGCTTGGTGGATACGGTCTTGTCGGTGGTTTCCATCACTATCTTGTCCACGACGAATTTGTCAGGGTTTACGGAGCCTGACACCACAGTTTCCCCCAGACCCCAGCTCCCCTCGATAACGACCTTGGAAGAATCGCCGTCTGTTGGGTTTATGGTAAACATGACGCCGGCGGCCTTTGAGTTGACCATTTTCTGAATGCCCACGCTGATCAGTACTTTGTCTTGTGGGAAATTGTTTTTTATTCTGTAATCGATGGCCCGGGCCGTAAACAGACTGGCCCAGCACCACTGGACTTTTTCCACCACCTGATCCACTCCCTGAATCCAGAGATAGGTGTCCTGCTGTCCCGCAAAACTGGCCGTGGGCAGATCTTCGGCCGTCGCACTGGAACGAACCGCCACCGGAAGCGATTCAACGCCGCATAAACTGCACAGCTCACTATAAGCTTTTTCAATGGCTGTTTTAATTTCTGCAGGCATTGCAGCATCCCGGATCAACTGTTGTATTTTATCACTGGTACCGTCGAGGGAGGTCATATCTCCTGTTTTCAATTCAGACAGGATGCTAAGTATCTCATCTTTGATGCCTGTATCGGTAATAAAACGAAGGTAGCTTTCCGTAGTTACGGCAAATCCTGGAGGGACCCGAATACCGGCATTGATCATCTCTCCCAGGCTGGCATTTTTCCCCCCGGCTTGCATAAGTGAGCTCTTATTCAGGTTTTTGAAATTCAGAATATACGCCACTTGTTTCTCCCTAAAACGAAACCCCAAAGAGTATTGATTATTGACGATTGAAGATTGAAGATTGTTCAATCATGATAGCTTCGCAAAAAGCAAATAAAACACTTTTCAAGAAACGTTTGAAGTTTTATGTGTTTGATAAAACAGACAATTACATTAATCTAAAACTTAATACTTAATCCCGTT
>JAIORT010000727.1 GCA_021107975.1 Bacteroidales bacterium
CAAAAGCTCTTTCGGATTTATGCGCCGGAATGTGAGCAGGCTAATCCGAAAGAAAACAGCAAGGAGGATTTGTAATCGCTGGCAGGAAAAGCGGATTATAAATCCAATGCTTATTTCAATTCGGATTACAAATCCGAATTAGCACCGCCATTTCAATCGCCCACCTGAAAGCAGAAATCATTCAAACAACGAATCGTCCCTTTCAAGTAATAAAATTGAATGCTGAGGTACGATAAAATATTTTTCTCCTTCGTACATTATTTCAACAGCGCCTTTTTGCATAAATATTGCAAGGTCGCCTTCCTGTGCCTGCAATGGAATATACTTTATTTTCTCGTCCGTTTTTTTCCAGGGTTCGTCAGCATCATCAGCAGGAATAGGTATCGGATAGCCGGGACCAACCTTTATCACATAACCCGACTGAACTTCCTCTTTCTCTTTATAACCGGGAGGAAGAAAAAGCCCTCCTTTGCTTTTTGAAGAATGAGTAACAGGTTTTATCAATAACCTGTCACCTACAACAATTAAATTTCTTAGCCTGTTATCTTTTGTAAGTTCCATTCTGGGATGTTAATTGTTATCCATACGGACTTGACCTTTCGGTCTTTGTTTGTATTTGTTAAATGTTATAAGTTATTTGTTGAATGTCAATCCCCAAGAGTTGCCACCATCACAGCCTTAATAGTATGCAGCCTGTTCTCAGCCTCATCAAAAACAATGGAAGCTTCCGACTCGAAAACATCTTCTGTTACTTCCATCGCATCAACGCCGTATTTCCGGTATATTTCCTCCCCTACTTTCGTATCCCTGTTGTGGAACGCCGGTAAGCAATGCAGAAATTTAACATTCGGGTTACCTGTTTTTTTAAGCAGTTCTTTATTTACCTGGTAAGGCAGCATTTCTTTTATCCTGTTTCCCCACATTGCAGGGTCTTCACCCATTGAAAGCCACACATCGGTATAAAGAAAATCAACTCCTTTTACTCCTTTCTCCACATTATCGGTGATAGTAATTTGTGCGCCGGTTGTTTT
>JAIORT010000912.1 GCA_021107975.1 Bacteroidales bacterium
ACCTTTGTTGAAAAGCGGATATGGGAAGTATTTACTGGGTATTATTGATGGATGAATACGATAAAAAACATACAGTTAAAGATCGAGGAAAACATATCTAAGATTAATTTTGATAAAAATCCTACGGAGTTATACGCCCCAATTGCTTATACACTAAACCAGGGAGGCAAGCGTTTGCGACCTGCTTTATGCCTGATGGCTTGCGATATGTTTGGAGGTAATATTGATGAGGCAATAAATCCGGCAATCGGTATTGAAATATTCCACAACTTCACTCTTGTCCATGATGACATTATGGATAATGCCCCCATCAGAAGAGGCAAAGAAACAGTCTGTAATAAATGGAATACCAATATCGCAATCCTTTCCGGCGACACTATGATGACAATAGCTTATGATTATATTATGAAGGCTCCTCCATCGGTCAGGTCAGATGTTTTTGCCATTTTCAATAAAACGGCTATTGAAGTTTGCGAAGGGCAGCAGTACGATATGAATTTTGAAACACAGCAAGATGTATCAATAAATGATTACATTGAAATGATACAATTGAAGACGGCTGTATTGCTGGCGGGGAGTTTGAAAATCGGTGCTATTATCGGCGGCGCTGACAAAACGGATGCGGAAAAAATTTACCGGTTTGGTGTAAATATCGGTTTAGCATTTCAATTAAAAGACGACCTGTTAGATGTTTTCAGCGATGAAGAGAAATTCGGGAAAAAAAACGGCGGCGATATTGTTACAAATAAAAAAACCTATCTGTATCTGAAAGCTTTTGAGTTGGCTAAGGGCAGAGCATTCGATTCACTCTGGTATTATTTTAATAAAGATTTCAAAGATGATTCTGTGAAAATAAATGGTGTTAAAGAGATTTATGAAGAATTGAAAATAAAAGAGCTTACCCAACAAGCAATGGATAAATATTACCGGCAGGCTTTGAAATACCTTGAAAAAATAAAAGTAAATGAATCTCTCAAATCAGAATTAAAAAAGTTTGTTGAAAAGTTGATGCTAAGAGAAAATTAAAA
>JAIORT010000961.1 GCA_021107975.1 Bacteroidales bacterium
AGACTCTCGGCAGAAGACCCGAGAAATTTAAGTGTTAATGATACTACCGGATTTCCTGAGGGTTATGGTCCAAACTCACAATATGTTCTTCTGCCTTCATTTCTTGCGGCTTACTCAGGAAAAGGACCTGATAAAGTAAACCTCGATCCTTTCCATAAAATTCCTTTACCTAACTGGGGAGTTTCATATAATGGTTTGTCAAAAATTCCTTTCCTTCAGGATTTTTTTAAATCCATTACGATTAATCATGCTTATATATCAAGTTATAGTGTTGGCTCATACACTTCGAATGTTAATTTCATAGGAGACACTATAAACGGCACAATTTATCCGGAAAAGAAAAATAAAAACAATGGTGATTTCTATCCTGAATTTGAATTCGGTATGGTATCAATTACCGAGCAATTCAGCCCGTTATTAAATATAGATATGACCTTGCAAAACAGCTTTCTGGCAAAACTTGAATTCAAGAAAGCAAGAAATCTGTCATTGAGCTTTGCAAACAATCAGCTTACCGAAGTAACAAGTGATGAATTTGTTTTAGGCTTAGGATACAGGTTCAAGGAAGTGCCAATCACTTTTGGCTCTATTGGAGGCGGTTCAAAACGAACCTATAAAAGCGATTTAAACCTGAAAGGCGATTTATCAATAAGAAACAATAAAACAGTATTACGAAGTATTGATTCCGAACTTAATCAAATTTCTGCAGGTCAAAAAGTAGTTTCCATTTTGGTATCAATAGATTATGCGTTTTCACAAAGTCTGACCATCCGTTTCTTCTTCGATAAAATCATTAATAACCCGTTCCTTCCTTCACAATTCAGAAATTCTACCACTAAGGGAGGGCTTAGTCTGAGATTCTCGCTGGCGCAATAATACTAAATAATATATAGCGGCAAAATCGCTGAAATTTCGGGCAGATAAAGTTCGCTATGGATTTTTGTAATTTCGAAAATTTTAGTAAAGTTATTTTAATCGGGATTATCTTTCGCGCTTACCGGCTGCATAAATATGGATGAGCAAGGGTA
>JAIORT010000218.1 GCA_021107975.1 Bacteroidales bacterium
GATCAGGAATTATGAAACTCTGAATCCTGAATCTTTTAATCTAATTCTATTTTTATTAACTTTATTTTCAATATTTCTGTTCATCTGTCTTGGTGATCTGGATGCGGCTATATGCTATACCTGGTGTGCGTTTTCCCTTAGGTATCTAATTTTTCTGAATATTTCAATTTTGCTTTGTCTTTCATCTTCAATGTCATAGTCATCTTGTAGTCCGAGCCAGAATTTAGCAGAATTTCCAAAATAAGAACTCAATCTTAATGCTGTGTCTGCAGTAATTCTTCTGTTTCCTTTGATAATTTGTGATATTCTTGTTTGTGGAATATCAATATCTTTTGAAAGTTTATAAGCAGATATTTGCATTGGTTTTAAAAATTCTTCCAATAAAATTTCTCCAGGATGTATGTTTTCTAATCTTTCCATTTTTTTATTATTTATGATAATCAATAATTGTTACTTTGCATGCAATGTTGTTTTTCCAAATAAAAATAATTCTCCATTGGTCATTAACTCGGATACTATGATAATCTTTTAGTTTTCCAGATAATTTTTCTAATCTATTGGAAGGAGGAACTTTTAAATCCATTAAATTTTGAGAGTTGTTCAGCATTCTCAATTTTCTTCTTCCTGCTTGTTGAATCACTAATGGAATTTTGTTAACTCTTTTTCCATTCCAAATTTTTTCAGTTTCTTTTGTGCCAAACGAAATTATCATAGTGTCTAATTGCGTTACTAACGCCAAAGGTAAGCATTTATTTTGAATTTAAAAAAGTATTTTAAATTTTAGTTCATTTTAAATTTTCAACTATCTCAATCTCCGCTTCCGTTAATCCATAGAGCTTATAAACCGGCTTGTTAATTTTGTTTTTGGCATGGTCTATCCAAAAAGACCTACGAGGTTTATTTTGCTGAATTTTTAAAAAACAACATGCTGACAACCTATTGGTTAATAAAACCTCGTAGGTCTTACTTTTTACTTGTCTCCTTTTATTTTATAACCAATTCGTGGTCTGTCTTTTTTATTTGTTTC
>JAIORT010000955.1 GCA_021107975.1 Bacteroidales bacterium
ATGCTAATAAATCTGTTCGGAAAAAGTTATTTGATGCAGTACGTCATGCTTCTGTTGCTTACTATAATTTTATGGTCTGGCAGTTTTATTAATCCTGTAATGTATGAAGCGGATATTAATGAATTTCTCTCACCAGGGTTTGCCCTTTTGCAAGGGTTTTCTGAAAGGAATAACTTACTAAGTGTATTACTGGCTTTTATTATTTTGGTTTTCGGAGCTTTCCTTTTTAATTATACTCTAACCAAAAACGATCTTGTTCCCAAAAATATACTTATACCTGCTTTAGTATTCATCGTGTTAATGAGTCATTCGCCGGGTTTGCTGAGCCTGCATCCTGTAATGATTTCAAGTGTTTTAATAATTATTGTTTTGTTTTTTCTTTTTCAGGTGTATTCCGAAAAAGAAGCATATCCGCAAATATTTAATGCAGGATTTTTAACAGGGATTGCATCATTTTTCTATTTCCCGTCTTTATATTTTGTACTGTTTATCTACTTAACCTTTATTATTTATCGCTTATATCACTGGAGAGAATGGCTTATTGTACTTTTCGGTGTAGCTACTCCTTATATTTTTCTTTGGGTTTACTATTTTTGGTTCGACAAATTGGGATTAGCTTTTGACGCTTATAATGAATACTTTCTAAATATAACAGTTTTTAGTTTTAATTATAGTTTTTCGTTTATTGACTACTTAGTAACGGCTTTAATTATTTTATTATTTCTTTGGTCGTTTTTTGTACTGATTGGTGATTTAAGAGAAAAGACAATAAGCGTAAGGAAAAGATACTGGTCGGTATTATGGTTATTTTTTATTGCTTTAGGCACTTTCATTTTATCGCAATCACAATATAATACTCACGCAGCTTTGGTTTTAATGCCTGTTTCGATATTTATAGCTTATGGATTTTCGCAAGTCAGAAAGAAAATATGGTTGGAGATTACCTTTGGTATTCTAACAATACTTATAATAATAAATAACCTTATCACTGCTTTTAGTTAAGGACCAACTATTATATATA
>JAIORT010000099.1 GCA_021107975.1 Bacteroidales bacterium
ATGTCAAACCCAGGATAAGGTTCTTCGCGTTGCTTCGAATTAAGCCACATGCTCCACCGCTTGTGTGAGCCCCCGTCAATTCCTTTGAGTTTTAGCCTTGCGACCGTACTCCCCAGGCGGTCTACTTAACACTTTTGCTTCGGTCGCGACGGCGTCAGAACCTCCGCGACCTAGTAAACATCGTTTACGGCGTGGACTACCGGGGTATCTAATCCCGTTCGCTACCCACGCTTTCGCATCTCAGCGTCAGAACAAGCCCAGTGCACCGATTTCTCCGCTGGCGTTCCTCTGGATATCTACGCATTTCACCGCTCCACCCAGAGTTCCATGCACCCCTACTTGCCTCAAGAAAGGCAGTATGCCCTGCAATTCCTCGGTTGAGCCGAGGGATTTCACAAGACACTGACCTTTCCGCCTACACGCGCTTTAAGCCCAGTGATTCCGAACAACGCTTGGCCCCTTCGTCTTACCGCGGCTGCTGGCACGAAGTTAGCCGGGCCTTCCTCTGGGATCGATCAAGATCAGGCATTACAGCCGTCACCTTTCTTCACCCTGACAGTAGTTTACACCCCGAGGGGATTCATCCTACACGCGGCGTCGCTGCGTCAGGCTTTCGCCCATTGCGCAATATCCGTTACTGCAGCCCTCCGTGGAGGTCCGGGCAGTGTCTCAGTCCCGATATGGCGGGCCAACCTCTCAGTCCCGCTACGCGTCGAAGCCTTGGTGAGCCGTTACCTCACCAACAAGCTGATACGACATAGACCGCTCCCAAATCAGTACCCGAAGGCCCATTTGGTTAATAAATGATTCCATCCAAAAACATTATCCAGTATTACCCGCACTTTCGCTAAAGGTCCGAAGACCGCGGCTATTCTGGTATCCGGGGTACGTTATCTATGCATTACTCATCCTTCCGCCACTAACCATCCGCTCGATTACTCAATAGGACGGTTCGTTCGACTTGCATGTCTTAGCCACGCCGCCAGCGTTCGTTCTGAGCCAGGATCAAACTCTTC
>JAIORT010000453.1 GCA_021107975.1 Bacteroidales bacterium
ATGTTATATTCGGGCTGCCCGGTGAGACAGTCGCTGACCAGCAGGAGACGCTGGAACTTGTTGAATTTGTGGTAAATAAAGGCGGGCGCATACATTCCCATTACTTTACACCACTGCCTGGAACGCCACTTGAGTATGCAGTGCCGTCGCCTGTGGGTAAGGATGTGAACAGGACAATGGGGCGTCTGGCCCTGGGTGGGAAAGCTACGGGTGTATGGGAGCCGGATGTTCATGGTCAAGATATAAAAAATTCATCCGATCAGGCTTTCCCTTAGCACTTCCAGCCCGCGTTGCAGTGCCTCATCGATCTTCCCGGCATCCGGACCCCCGCCCTGTGCCATCTCCGGCCTGCCGCCTCCGCCGCCGCCCACTACTCTCGACATCTCCCTGACAAGAGTTCCAGAGTTTGCGCCATTTTCCAGTGCCTTATCACCAGCCGCCGTCACAATCTTTGCCCCGCCCTGGTCGCTGGCCAGCAGTGCAACTACATCGGATTCTTTAGTGAACTCGGCAGCCGCCTTTACCAGCTCTTCGATATCTGCCCCGGGCAGGGTACGGGCTATAACCCTGAATCCGCCAATGTCCACTGCATCTGAAATCAACGAATCCACTCTTGCCGAGGCCAGGTCTTCCTTAAGCCTGGCATTCTCCTTCTTGAACTCCTTCCATTCATTAAAGAACCTGGCAGTGGTCTCAGGCAGGTGTTCAGGTGTTACCTTCAACTCATCAGCACTTTGCCGCAGCAGGTCGTCCTGTTCCTGCCAGCGCTTAACTGCTGCCTCGCCTGCCGAATATTCCAGCCGCTCTACGCCGTCCTGTATCCGCTCGCTCTTTAAGATCTTAATAGGACCGATAAGCCCGGTATTACTCACATGGGTACCGCCGCACGCCTCCACGTCGTCCCCAACCTTAAGCACCCGTATATGCTTACCCGGCGGCACACCACCCTGGTATAGCACAAACCCGAACTTCTGCTCGGCCTCGGTCCTGTCCATCCAGGTGATCTCCACAGGG
>JAIORT010000492.1 GCA_021107975.1 Bacteroidales bacterium
ATACCAAAAAAGGAATAAGAATTATTAAACGCCAGTCAAGGTTTTGAAAAAGGAATATTTTGAATACAATTAAAGCGATTAAAATGATTGCAGCAACCAACATCGCAGAGAATCGAACAATGATTGTTGGTGTCGGATTTTTCATTTTTGTATGATTTCACGTATTTCTAATAAAATATCATATAAATTAATCTCTTGGCTTTCAACGACTTTATCTTGTAAGTGTTTATGATGAGGAAAGGTTTTTATTTCTTTATGATGGGGAACATTATCATAACGAAAAATCATTTTATTATTTTTATAACGAAAATGATATTTGTATTTTTTTTTATCAATTTGTTCTTTATCAGTTATTCTTATTACTTCTGAAAACTCAAGTATTCCAACATTAAAATATAGTTTTCCATTGAATATCCCGATAGTTTCATTAATTTTGCGTTTTTGTATTTCTGATCTGACAACTATGTTAAAATCTCCTATTATTTCTAGTTGTTCCAGAAAATAACTTTCTATCATTGTAACTGTTTTAACTCATCTATAAGTTCTAATAATATTTCATATTCGCCACTCCACTCAATAAAATCAGTACAGTTATCATCTAATTGACCATCTGATAATTTTTCATAAAATACTTTTGTGGACATAGAATACCTTTTTTCAAATTTTTTCAAATCTAACTCAATATTTTTAATTCCTTTTTTTAATTCTAAAATTTTATAATTGTATATATCCGAAAACAATTTATCCTGATCGCCATTAAAAAAACTTAATAGCTTGTTAAATGCCTTTTCACTGTTTTTGTTTAATGATAAAGTGATCATATTAATTTATTAGAAATTTGATTCTTTTTACAAAAATACAATTTTTTTACTATACTGCTTAATCTTTCCTCAGCCTCAGCCTTAATAGTATCATCCATTAAAACCGTATCCAACCCCTTTAATTGTTTTGATGTAATCTTTACCAATTTTTTCGCGAAGTTTTCTGATGTGTACGTCCAATGTTCTGT
>JAIORT010000685.1 GCA_021107975.1 Bacteroidales bacterium
GATGCTACTCTCTATGTTCACCAGGGAGCGGCTGTTGAAAAAGACCCGGCATTACTCGAAAAGCACTACGACAGCCTTGACATGAAATGTCTTATAGATCGCCTTAAAGTAAGTTACGAACGCGATCCAAAATTCTGGACTAATATTGCATCAAAAATTCGCGGTGTTTCAGAGGAGACCACCACCGGCGTTCACAGGCTTTACCACCTGGCAAAGAGCGGGGACCTTCTTTTTCCAGCCATAAACGTAAATGACTCGGTAACAAAATCAAAGTTCGATAATCTTTATGGGTGCCGGGAATCACTTGCTGACGGCCTTAAGCGTGCCACGGATATTATGATTGCCGGTAAAATAGTAGTGATATGCGGTTACGGTGATGTCGGAAAAGGGTGTGCCCAGTCAATGCGGGGATTCGGAGCGCGGGTTTTAATTACGGAAGTTGATCCAATATGTGCTCTTCAGGCATCTATGGAGGGTTTTGAAGTAATAACCATGGAAGATGCGGCTCCCATCGGGGACATTTTTGTTACCGCTACCGGCTGCTACCATGTCATCACCGGTAAACACATGGAAAAAATGAAAAATGAAGCGATCATATGCAACATCGGTCATTTTGACAATGAAATTGAGATGGCGTATCTGACCGACAATCCGGAATGTACAAAAGAGACGATTAAACCCCAGGTAGACAGGTGGATACTTAAATCAGGGCGCTCTCTGATCGTTCTGGCGGAAGGAAGGCTGGTAAACCTGGGCTGTGCAACAGGGCACCCCAGTTTTGTTATGAGTAACAGTTTCACCAATCAATGCCTGGCACAAATGCAGCTCGCAGCAAAGAAGCATGAACTAAAAGTTTACACGCTTCCCAAGGAACTGGATGAGGAAGTAGCCAGGCTGCATCTTGGCAAACTTGGAGTAAAGCTTACAAAGCTGAATCAGTTTCAGGCAGATTATCTCGGTGTACCGGTAAATGGGCCTTTTAAGCCGGATCATTACAGGTATTAATC
>JAIORT010000737.1 GCA_021107975.1 Bacteroidales bacterium
AATTTTTTTAATACTCATCTTCGTGGAAGAAAAAATCTTCACGTGTTGGATAATCAGGCCAGATGTCTTCAATTCTATCGTAAACCTCGCCTTCATCTTCAATCTCCCTGAGATTTTCAATAACTTCCATTGGAGCGCCAGACCTGATTGAAAAATCTATCAACTCGTCTTTAGTAGCAGGCCAGGGTGCATCCTCCAATTTCGAAGCTAATTCAAGTGTCCAGTACATTTCCTGATATTTTAGCGATTAAATTTTTTGCAAAAGTAATTTTTTTTAGAAAAAAACAAAGAAAATTAATAAAAATTGCATGGCTGTTCAATTCTATTTCTATATTAATTAGTAAATTTTTTGTAAAATTATTAATCAGAGAATTGAACAGCCCTGATTTTCACGGCTTCCAGAGAGCTTCTTCAACATTGAGATCTTTCGACAGCTTTCTTGCCAATACAAACAGATAATCCGACAACCGATTCAGGTACTTAACGATAGTTTTTTCAATTTTGTATTTTTTACTTAATTTAATCGTTAACCGTTCGGCTCTTCTGCAAATTGCACGTGTAATATGACAATAAGATACAGTTGTATGACCGCCGGGAAGGATAAATCTTTTTAGTACGGGAAGTTCCTTATTCATTTCGTCAATTTCATTTTCAAGGAAAATAATATCTTCATCTGAAATTCCGGGAAGATTAGCTGTGTCTTCCGGTTTATCAGCAGCAAGGTGCGAACCTGCAATAAAAAGCCTTTCCTGTATTTTAATTAATACATCTTTATAATATTGATTAATATTCTGATCACGGATCAAACCTATAAAAGAAGTCAGTTCATCAACCGTACCATAAGCTTCTATCTTTTTGTGATATTTTGGAACCCTTGCTCCGCCCAACAAAGAAGTTTCACCTTTGTCACCTCCTTTTGTATATATTTTAAATTCTTTGCCCATTAATTTTGACTTTTTAAAGTTATTAACCAAACTTTACGTCAACCTATTTTATGATAGGACAT
>JAIORT010000236.1 GCA_021107975.1 Bacteroidales bacterium
TTCTCAAATCAGTAAATTTTAGGAACAAAAGTTTGTTCCGACATAGGAGGTCTTACATATCCCACTTTATTTTTTCTTTTCGGCAGCTTGATAGGTTCCGGCGGAATATATTCATAAGGGATCATACTGAGAAAATGTGAAATACAATTTAACCTGGCTCTCTTTTTATCATCAGTATTTACCACGTACCAGGGAGATTGTTTTGTGTCGGTATATGAGAACATCTCATCCTTTGCTTTTGAATACTCTTCCCACATTGTATATGATTTCAGGTCAACATCGCTGAATTTCCATCTTTTGGTAGGATCGGTCAATCTGCCTTTGAATCTCTTTTCCTGTTCTTTATCACTAACAGAAAACCAGTATTTGATCAGAATTATCCCTGAACGGATAAGCATGCGTTCGAAATTCGGACAGGAACGCAAAAACTCCCAGTATTCATCGTCAGTACAAAAATCCATAACCCGCTCTACAACGGGTCGGTTGTACCAACTACGGTCGAACAGGACCATCTCACCCGCAGCAGGTAAATGGGCAACATAGCGTTGAAAATACCATTGGGTTTTCTCCTTTTCGGTTGGTTTTGCCAAAGCTATAATACGGCAAATCCGCGGATTCAGCTTTTCGGTGATACGCTTAATGGTTCCGCCTTTTCCGGCTGCGTCCCGCCCTTCAAATACTACTACAACCTTTAATCCTTTATCCTTGATCCACTCCTGTAGTTTTACCAGTTCAATCTGAAGTCTGACCAATTCTTCTAAGTAAAACTCCTCATTTAACTTCTTATTTTTACCGTTGTTATTTTCTTGGTGCATATTTAAGATAAACTTTCAAATCTTTGCAAACTAAACGCAAAAGTATTAATATTTGTTTTTATACAAAATTCCTTCAGTTTCCAATGTGCAATCTTCAGTCAATAATTCAATAATTCAGCAATTCAACAATTCAACAATTCAACCTCTTAACTCCGTCTCCTATTTTAGCAATATAAAAATCAGCATTTA
>JAIORT010000505.1 GCA_021107975.1 Bacteroidales bacterium
CCCATACCCGTCAGCCAATCACATTCAACAATCTGCCGGAAATTATCTCCATCATATTGTTCTGTTCCAATCATACTCTTTTCCCCTGTATAAGGATTAAACATCCCACCCATCGACCAAATAATTTTTTTATTTTGATATAAGTATATTTTTGAACCGATGATAGTTTTTATATCATTATTATTTAAAATTTGAATAAGATTTTCAAAATATGTTTTTTCAGCAATAATATCATTGTTCCACCAAAGTATATAATCAGCATTTAATTTATCAATAGCATAACGAACTGCCATATTAATCCCCCCGCTCCACCACAAATTACCATCACCTTTCAATAAATTAACCTGAGGATAATTTTTATGTATCCATTCATAACTTCCATCGGTTGATGCATCATCAACAATTACTGTGAAGATATTTGCGTTAATAGTACTAATTTTATGAGTATTATATAAAGATTCAAGACAATCTTTAGTATAACCTAATCCGTTAAAAACAGGGAACACAATAGCAATATTCAACATTTTGCTTAAACAATTATCATTAATGTACTCAAACTTCCTTCGTTTCTATCTTCTTATGCTTAAGTTCATAAGATGAAATATCTATACAATATAGCACTAAAAGTATCACAATAATTGATGTAGGTTTTGAAAAAGCGCCACCCAAAATCTCATCTATTATTAATAGAACTGCCCAGTATTTAATATAGGCATACTTTGGTTCAATTTTAATAATAAATATTTTTCTTATTATGAGAAAAACACTAATAACATATAAAACTCCATATTTAACAAACTCACCAATAATACCAATATCGCTTAGATAAAATCCATACGTAACCTTGTAAAACCAAACTCTTAATCCGTAAGACGACATCATATGTGATTGACCATTACCAATAAGATAATTTAATTTACTGGGGTAGAATTCGGTAAGATAGAATCTTGCAGACAAAACCCTGACATCATCCCCTTCTTGTGCAGTCTGTTCTTGTGATACC
>JAIORT010000177.1 GCA_021107975.1 Bacteroidales bacterium
AATGAAATTTTTTGTTATAGCTTTGCCACATATTATATCGGAAAATTATGAATAAGCTTGCAGTAGTTGCATTCGGTGGAAATGCACTTATTTTAGACGGACAATCGGGAACAATAGACGAACAGGAAAAAAATGCTTATGAGGCAAGTAAGAATCTTTTGAATTTATTAACAAGAGATTATGATATTGTAATAACTCATGGTAATGGTCCGCAGGTCGGTAATATTTTATTGTCGGATATTGCGGGACACAAAATGCACGGCTTGCCTCAAATGCCATTAGATATTTGTGTGGCATATTCACAGGGATTTATTGGTTATATGTTTGAGCAGCAATTAAGAAATGTGCTTGAAGCCAATGATATGAACCGTGATATTATTACCATTATAACAGAGGTGTTGGTTAATAAAGATGATCCTGCATTTCAAAATCCTGTTAAACCAATCGGTCCTTATTATACAAAAGAGGAAGCCGATAAAATTATGAAGCAAACTGAATCGAAATTCGCTAAAGACCCGCGTGGCAGGGGCTGGCGCAAGGTAGTAGCTTCACCCAAACCCCTTGTCATCAGTAATAAAAAATCAATAGAGCAGTTAGCACGTAACGGGCAAATAGTAATAGCAGTCGGCGGTGGTGGAATTCCTGCTTTTTATGTTGAACCGAATAGATTGCAGGGAATTGATGCAGTGATCGACAAAGACCTTGCCTCTGCACTTTTAGCCAAACAAATTGGAGCCGACAGGCTGTTTATACTTACGGATGTGGCAAAAGTGTGCCTTAATTTCAACACTCCACAGGAAAAAACAATTGACAGGATGAATATTGCTGAAGCAAAAAAGTATCAAAATGAAGGACAATTTGCAGAGGGCAGCATGGCACCGAAAATCAGAGCAGCAATCGATTTTGTTGAAAATACCGGCAAAGATGTCATCATCACTAAAACCACATTGTTAGGAGTTGATGACGGCGGAACAAGAATAGTATTTGTTTAGGGAATAGGG